>JALZHU010000401.1 GCA_030860695.1 Actinomycetota bacterium | reverse complement strand
GCTGGGCGCGATCCCGTCGTGCTTCGCGGCGGGATGGGAACGAAGGCTCGCCGTGCGGCCCTGGAGCGCCTTTCTCCAACGCAAGACGGCACACCGCTGCTCGTCGTCGCGACGGGGCCCTATATCGGCGAGGGCTTCGACTGCCCGGCGCTAGACACCCTCTTCCTCGCCGCACCCATCACCTTCAAAGGGCGCCTGGTCCAGTACGCCGGGCGGATCTGCGGTCCTACCCCGGCAAGGCCACCGCCGAGGTCCACGACTACCACGACGTCGCGACCGCTGTCCTCGCCTCGTCCCTTGCCGCCGCGCACCCGGCTACACCAGCCTCGGATTCCCCGACCCACGCCACTCACCAGGCCGCTGAGTTGCGGTCGTCCGACGGATTCCAAGATCATTCAGTGTCCAAGGGGGACGCTTTCGCATTTTACGCGGGGGTAATCGAACGGTTGTGTCCGAGGCGGGATTTGATCCCGCACGCCCGTTAATAGGGCACTAGCACCTCAAGCTAGCGCGTCTGCCATTTCGCCACTTGGACTTGCACGCAGAGCATAGCCGACGCCGATTGGCGGTTCTTCGCGGCGAAGCTGGGTGGGGGTGAGGGAACCCGGGCGACACGCCTGGCTGGAATGAGCGGTTGTAGGGCCTAGGGCTTTCACGATTCGTGATCACACATCAAGCGATCACGACCGTGAAGGAGCCCCCGGGTGAGCGGTGACGCTACCGCGTCGGTGACGGCTGCGTTGTTTGGATTGGACGGATTTGTTGTGCTGGGCGCGGCTGATGCCGGTGGTGAGCTGGAGTTGCTCGTGGAGACCACCGCTGATCTGGTGGTATGCCCTGAGTGTGGGCGGTGGCCCAGGCTAAGGACCGCCGCCCGACCTGAGTGCAGGATCTGCCGATCGGCGGTCGGCCGGTGGTGATCTGCTGGCATAAGCGGGTTTGGTGCTGCCCGCACGCCCTGTGTCCGGTTAAGACGTGGACGGAGGTGCATCCGGCGATCGCGCCGCGGGCGTGTCTGACCGAGCGGGCCCGGGCCCGGGCCTGTGAGCAGGTGGGGCGGTGCGATGCGGCGGTGTCGAGGGTGGCTCGGGAGTTGGGGGTGGCCAACAAACCATCAACACCATCAATCGGCGTACCTGTGGCCTGCGCATCGGCCAACAACGCATCAATCACCAACGGATCCCGTGGCACCATCGCCACGTCAGGAGAACGTTCTGCCGTCCCAATCGGCAGCGTAGGGACAGCGCCTTACAACGCTGAGCCTTGGCCGCCGCGCGCAGGCACGGCGGCCAAGGCCCTATTCGTGGCCCCGGACAACAGATGACACCACCGCACGGCATCCAGGGAAAGCTCGAAGGCCCGGACTACCCGGCTATACCATGGGCCGAGCCGCGGATCTGTTGGGCATGCAACCGGCCTCTCTACACAGCTTGGACGCCGCCGGACCGCTTACCCCGGATCGCTCCGTCGGCGGGCAGCGCCGCTACAGCCGTGCCGAGCTCGCCTTGGCCCTCCGGGTGCGCGAACTGCTCGACCAAAACATGCCGCTGGCCGCCGCCATCCGCATCGTCAGCTCGAACACCAACTCGCCGCAGCCCACCAGCGCATCGCTCACTTCGAACAACCACCGACCAGCCCCACAGCGCCCCAGCGAATCCGGACAGATCAACGCATTGACGGGGTTGCTACGGGCGCGCCATCCCATCACCACACCATGATCAACATTTCCCGGTTGCCGCAAACCCTTCCGGATGGATCCGAAATAGGTACGGGTGGGTCGGGTGGTGCAGGCGGGACCAAGATTTTCATCGCGGAAGGCGCGGTCCCGGAGACCATCAGATGCTGAGACTCCGGATGCCGCGCGGTGCGGAACTCCCCATACTGCCACTTCCCTCAACTCGTGATGACGCGTAAAATACCAGTTAAGAATACACTAGAGAAACTGCCGAGTTCCGAATCTGATCGAGTTCTGAACGTTCCTCGCATGGCTGGAGGCAACATTGAATGAGTTTGGGGATTCAAACCTCGGTGGCTGGTGGGCTGGCCTGATCATCGGGTTGGTGGTCGTGGTCGTCGTGGTGATCGTTGTAAGCGTTCTCCTGGTGCTTGCATCCCGGATCAACACGCAGGCGCGCGCAGCGGCTCGTGAGCTCGAGGCGACCCGGTCGACCACACAGCCGCTCGTGGAGCTGGCCCGCACGAACGCCATGCTCCAGAGCACCCTCCGGGGCGCTCGGACCGCTCGACAAGCATTGGGGGGATAACGATGGTCTTAGCTCTCTCCACCGAGGAGATCACGTTCTGGCAGGTGATGTTGGTTATTGGGGCGGTCGTGATAGTTGCCGTGATCGCGCTTCTCAGCCTGCTCCTCTACCTCGTCGGGGCCATCGAAGCCAGCGTGCAGCGACTGGGCAACGTGGTGCAGGGGGTTGCCGGTAACACGGCCAACATCAAAATTGCGCTCGCTGTCGCAGACAGTCTGGATGAGATCGCGGACGAGGCGCGCCGTCACGCTCGACTCCTGGGGGTGGGGACGCCATGAGCACGGGACTGCTCGTTTTCCTCACTGTCGTTGAGATCGTGGCCCTGGTGGTCGTGTTGGCGCTGTTCGTTATTTGGCTCACTCGCCGGCTGCGCTCCGTCGCCAACGCCCTCGGCCAGGTGAGTGGGGTCATCAGGGCGATTCAAGGGGACGTATGTCTGGTTGGCGCCGGCGCCGCGATCCTGAACCGGAAGCTGAACGCGATCGCCGGCGCGCTGCCAGCGATCGCGGAGAAGGCTGAGTCGATGCCTTTGCAGCAGACGCAGGCCCAGACCTCGCAGCAGACGCAGGTCCAAACCTCCGGAACCGACTGGCGACCCGCAGTAGGTCAGGACCCCCTGATGAGGCGAAGGTAAGGAGGCGACGATGGCACTGTGGTGGATCGGCAACGCGATCTTCATCCTGGTGGTCATACCCGTCGTGTTGGTGCTCCTGCAGCGCCTAATGAGGTCCGTCCTCGACATCGAGAAGCACATCAACACCATTCACGATCAGGCCAGGGGTATCGTCATCGCAGTCGACGATGTGAAACAGCTGACATTCACCCGCGACGCCGTGAAACAGGTGGGGACTGGCCTCACCCGCTATGTAAAGGCGGTTGCCCGCATCCTGTGAGGAGCGAATTACCATGCCGCTAGCCGCTGTAATCACCATCATCGGCGCAGCGCTCACCGTGCTGGCGCTCGCTGCCTATCTGATCAGTATTGCGCTTGTCCTTTGGCGCGTCAACGCCAAGCTCCGCGCTGTCACCGCCGGCCTCCCCGTGGTTACCGAGAGGACCGAGCCAATCGGATCGATCGTTGGGGAAATCAACAGTGACCTTGCCAAAGTGGACGACGCTTTGCGGGCTGTGCTCGCCAGAAAATAAGGCAGCATCGTGGTACCGTCACCCTTACACGGTTGAGACGCCATCCGCTACGACCGGCTAATTAGGTGAGTCAGATTCAAGATAGGTCTCGGTATCAATAATCTGCTCGTTCAGGAAGGCTATTGGTGCCTCAGATTCTGTATCGACAACTGGGAGGCTAATTCACAAGCTACCTGAGGTGTAGGTTCGGGCAAGTTTGACGGTTCTTCCGCAAGAAGCCGGCTCACAATTTCTGCACATTCCATGAATGGCGCGTGTCGCACTTGAAAGGCAAACTGTTCCTGCCGTTTTGTTTCGTTGTCGACCAAACAGCGAATAAGTGGAGGAGCCGTTGCGGTATGAGGCTATGACAGGATTGCGCCCGCCCTGAGCAACTCACCGAGTTGGTGGCCCGGGTGCACGCCACCCTCGGTGGTGAATTCATTTCCCGTG
>JALZHU010000400.1 GCA_030860695.1 Actinomycetota bacterium | reverse complement strand
GACCCCAGCCAGGATCAGCACCTCGAGATCAGCGCCTCAGCGATCGCTGACGCGCTGCGCACTGATGCCGAGACCATCGCCGCCGTCAACCGCGCCCGCGCCCGCATGGTCGGCACCACCGCCACCCTGCGGGGTTCCAGAAGTCGGCCCGCGCCGCTGACCTGGGAGATCGGCGGGCCCGGCTGGTAGGCATGATCGTGTGCCGTGTCGTTGCGTCTGCTCTACCTTGTCTTCCTCCGGCTGCTGAACCTGCTGGTGTTGCTCGGTCGCTCGGCGGCGTCCAAGGACATCGAGCTCCTGGTGCTGCGCCACGAAGTCGCCGTGCTGCACAAAGCCAACCCGACACCGCGCCTGGACTGGGCGGATCGCGCGGTCTTGGCCGCCCTCGTCCGCAGGTTGCCGCAGATGCTGCGGGAGCATCGCTTGGTCACACCGGACACGATCCTGCGCTGGCATCATCGCCTGATCGCCAAAAAGTGGACGTATCCCAATCGCATCGGACGTCCGCCCGTCGATGACACGGTGGCCTTGTTGATCGAGCGCATGGCCAAAGAGAATCACCGCTGGGGATATAAGAGGATCCAAGGCGAGTTGCTCAAGCTCGGTCACCGTGTGGGAGCGTCCACGATCCGCCGCGTCCTGCAACGGTTGCGGATACCTCCGGCACCGAACAGGGACACCGACATGACCTGGCGCCAGTTCCTGCGCACCCAGGCATCGACAATGCTGGCCTGCGACTTCTTCCACGTCGACTGCGCAGTCACGCTCAAGCGAATTTACGTGTTCTTCGTTCTGGAGGTCGGCAACCGATCCGTCCACCTACTGGGCACGACCACCAACCCCGACGGCCGGTGGACCACCCAGCAGATCCGCAACCTGGTGATGGATCTTGACGATCGCGTCACCCAGTTCCGGTTCCTGGTCCGCGATCGGGCCGGCCAGTTCACAGCATCATTCGATGCCGTCCTCGCCGATGTGGGCATCCGCGTGGTCCGGATTCCTCCACGTTGCCCGCGGGCGAACTGTTTTGCCGAACGGTTCGTGCGCACTGTCAGAGCCGAACTCACCGACCGAATGTTGATCTTCAACCAACGGCACTTACGTGTGGTGCTCACCGAGTACATTCGGCACTACAACGGCCGCCGACCGCACCGCGCCTGCGGCCTTCGCCCACCCCAACCGACTCACCCCGTTGCCGACTCCAGCGACGAACGGATCAAATGTCGTCCAGTTCTTGATGGTTTGATCAACGAGTACGAGCGAGCGGCATGAAGCCCCTGCTCAGCGGCGGTGGCCGACTTCTGGAACCCCACACGCTGCCCGGTCGAGGAGCTGGTCGTGAAACACCTGACCGAGAATCAGATGTTTGGCAGCAGGCAGGCCGCCGGTCAAAGCCCGCGACCGAAGAGCCTCCCGATGTACATCAGTTGGTACATCAACGACCACGGACAACCATGGACATCCTCGGACGTGAACCCAAGGATCAGGCCAGCCCCATGGACAAATTGCAGTACTGGCGGGGTGCTGCTTCCGACTACGGATCAGAAGGCATTTGTCGCCATCACCTAACGCGGTCTGGGCCGACAGTGTTGCCAAGTGACTATGGCTGACCAGCGGAGAACGTCAGACAGGGACGCCGAAGGCAGCAGCGGCTAGCAACGTGCAAGATATCGCCGCTGAGAGAGATCCACCGATCTGATCCCGTACAGCTCACGGAGTGTCGCTATGCTCGCTATTCCAATTTGGGTGGATTGATGGCAGCGATAGCGTCCTCCAGCTGTTGACGGACATCGTTGATGGCGTCTTCTAGCTCACGAAACTGTTTGACGTAGTCTTCAAGTAGTGCAGCCGCGACGGGAACATTCTTAGGATAGGCGCTCCCGGGGGGACCTAGGGCATCCGAAACGTCTCGTAGGGCGGTCTCTGTGGCTTTGATGAGCTCATTCAACATCCAAACCATCCGGTCATCGACTACGTAGAGATCGTTGAACTGATGGCCTAGCTTCTCCGTCTGTGTTTTCCCGAGTCCTAAGATGTCGAACAGCTGCCATCCCGGCTTTCCTTCTGTGCCCGCCAAAGCGTCAGCGTAAAGTTTCATCTTGCCGCTGGAACCTTTGAGGCTCGAAATTGAGTTACGCAGCTGCTCTAATCGATGTTTTCTGGAAATGACCCTATTGTTGAAACGCGCGGGCTCACGATCGACCTGGGTTCCCTCACGGGTGAACTGGAATGCCGTGATGACGTCGGTGACTTGAGCAAGACCGACGAGTGTCTGGTGCATCTCCGTGAGCAGACCGGCGAGATCCTTGGGGGCCTCCGAGTAGCGCTTGCGGAGGTACGAGCTGGCGTCCTTCAAGGCGGCAACGATCTCACGGGTGTTCTTGATCGTTTCTCCAACGAGTTTAATGATGTCGGTAACGTCGCCAACCAAGCCCATCGTTCTACTGCCGTGGACGAGACCCGCAGAGGGAAGGCTTCGAAACGACGTTCGCGCAACATTAGGCCGAACGTCCTACATGTCCCCCGGCAGCTTCGTCAGCGAATCAGCTCGGGTCAGAACCTAACGGGCGATCTGTCCGCGGCACTCCCGCCAAAGCTCTAGCTCGGCGCGAGCTCGCGCGTCTAGGCGACGAAACCGGAGCACTGCGCGCCGTGGAGCGCCCTGACCGTCTACGATTTGGACCAACATCCAAGATCGACGCCCGGGCCTTCACCGGGCCGTCGGACGTCGAGAAGTATTGAGAAACCTGGAGAAGTAGCGAGAGCGTGCCTCCTGGTCCACCGCGCTGCATCCCCGGTTGGCCCAGGTTGCCAAGCGTGGGGCGGACGAGCTGGCCTGTAAGCCGGATGTAGACTCCGGAGTGGCAGCGCGTCTTCTTCTCATTCGTCCCGCAGATCGTCTACGCCGCGCCGTTGGCGTTCACTGGCGGCGCTGTGCGTGGTGCCGCGGTGTCTCCGGCCACCATGATCGCTACTGGCGCTTCGCTGTCTCGGAGTATGCCGTTGGATCTCTATCCATGAACCAGTTTCATCGGCCTCAATTCGGATCACGGCGTCGATCAATGTCTTTTCTCGACTGTTGGGGTCATCGCAGGGTGCTAGCACCAACTCGTATCGCCAGCGTTCCGCCTGGAGAGCCCGGCCCGGGATCGTCCACGTCGCGTCGGCGCCGTGACGAGCAAGGCGGTTAGGACGAGGGAGCGGGGAGGAACAGGGACGCGGCCGTTTGTGTTCCCGTTCCGTGCTGGGAGTCAGTCGTTATGGTGCAGCCAAACTCCACGTTCTGTCGGGGATTCCACCACCACGAGCGAAGGTCACCCGCAGGGCAACCGAGCCTGGTGGTCTCATCTTTGGTCTCGTCCGCATACGTTCGTCCGCGTTCATCAACGTTCGCGTCAATGCGGCGATGGAGGCCACGGACGTGAGCGGTATTCGACGAACTATTATCCCGAGTCCTGGAAATCGGAAGGTCGGCGGTTCGACTCCGCTCCCGGCCATCACTCTAACCAGTAGAAACGTTCGCTCGGCTGATCATCTGGTATGGATGGTTCATCGCTGGCCTCATCTGTCTAACTGTCTGCCCAAAGCAGCCGGCCGACTTGGTGTGCGATGTCGCGCCGGAGGTCCGGCGTGAGGTGCTGGTAGCGCGTGGCCATGGCGTTGGCGGCAGATTGCGTGACCTTTGGATAGAGTGTTGACCATTCTCGGCCAGCGGTCTTGTGGGTGCCGAAAACCTCGGTTCCGCGTCGATGACCTGCGGTGTAGGTGACAGTCAGCGGGTTGGACGGATCGGGCAGGATGCCCGTCGTGATCTTCTCGCTGGTGTATTTGTTGACACGCCGA
>JALZHU010000399.1 GCA_030860695.1 Actinomycetota bacterium | reverse complement strand
GTGGACTGTGTGGCTGCGAGTTGCTTCCGGAGAGAAGAACCGGGGGCATAGACGACCCGGAACGACTTACCCGCATCCGGGGAGGGCGTTGCTGGTTCGTACACCACCTGGAAGACAGTTTTCTTGGGCATGGCACAACTCCGTTTCAGAAGTTCAACTGGGAAGTTGAGGCGGCGAGGGTCTCACGCTTCCCGGACCGCTCGGTCCGCCGTCGCCGCCTCCCGCGCCATGCCATGTCGTGAGACCCCATTAGTATAGCAGGCTGCTCCCCGGACGGTGATTACGCATCGTCCTCCGGGAAGTACAAGAACTTCGGGAACGCTGCCCGTCCCCCCTCCGTCAGCGTGTAATAGCGGTGTGGCCACGGCAACCATCGGCGCTTGACGAGTTCTTCCCGCAGACCGTTTTCCGAAGCAATCAGTTCCCACAACGCCGGGTAGAACGCCCACCAGGGTTCCTCGACGATCTTCCGAAGCTCGCTGTCTTCATACCGCCCGTCCGGGTTGTTGACGTAGATCTCGATTATTTGGCCTTGTGCCCTGCACAATGCGTTCCTCATGAAGGCAGGTAGTAGCTCCATCGTGCTCCCCGAATCCGCGTGGTGTGACTGCACCGAGGGTGCCGCGCGCAGCACCAGTCTGTGTCCGCCGCAGCGGACAACACCACGGTGAATGTCACCTCGTAGCGCGACGCACCAATCGACTCCTGCAGATCTGCAGTAAGCGCTTCGTCCTGGTCAGAGAACTGTGAGTGGATCTTGTCGCCACCAGCGGCGCGTTGCGCGTCCTTTGGTCGCGGCGGCGTAGCACTGCTCGTACCGCAACGCGAGCATGGCCCGCTGCACCGCTCGCGGCCCGGGTGACCCGGCACGGGAGAACGGGTCACCCGGGCCTTCCCCCCGCTGACCCACTTATTAAGAGGCCCGGTGAGCGACCCCAGATACATGTCCCTCATCTCTTGTTGGGGGCCTCAGCGCTCAGCGGGGCGTACACACCCAACCCGATTGTGATACGCGAGGGCCGCGGTCTTGGGCGGTGTGGGTGTGCCGTAACGGATCGGCCGGGTGCCGCCACACAGGCTGTAACTGGGATGACGGACCCCGCCCACGCAGAGTCGCCAGGCCGAGTTCGTGACAAGCAAGAAGACCGGGATGAAGGGTAAAATGGTATGCACGTCATTATTGCTGGCAAACTTCATCGAGAGGCCACGGACTCTGAGAAACGTGGCATAGAAGCACACATCGCAGAGTATCCGAAGTGTGACGGATCGCAGGTCATCGACAACCACGACCAAACACTGTGGACGGCTACACCGTATCTGTGGTGCAAAGACTGCGGAGTAGCAGTACACCCGGTGTAGGCGGCATAGATGGCAGCTGCCCAATGCGGCGGTGGCCATGACGAGGCTTGGCCAGATGATCGCCCAGCTTCACGCCGGAGCCCGTTATCCCGGGTCCAGCGGGCGACCTTGATCGGGGCGTATCTCAGCAAGTCGAAATCAGCCATGTCTTGGACCTCCGCTCATGGAGTTGATGAACCGGCGGCACCGCGGGCATACCCGGGTCTGGTCGGGGTGCTCGTCGGGTCTCGCGGTGGGGTCAGGCTCACCAGACCTCCTACCGCCTCCCCGTGTCCCCACAGCGCAAGCACACCAAACGGCCGATTCACCAACTGCGACTGTGGGCCTAACCTGCTGGCCGACATCGAGGGTCGCGTTCGGGGACGGCCATCGGCAGCAAGGCGTCGCAAGCCAGGCGTTGCATTCGGAAAGGGGGTGAAGGAGATGGAGTGCCGGATCGTCCCCGTCGGCGGCGCCGCCCTGCGCGCGTTACCGCCGCAGTCGTTGTCCTGCCAGTGCTACTCGGGCTGCTGACCGGCGCTCGGACCGTCCCGACCGCTGTGACCTGGCAGCACCTCGACCCACAAGGGCTGCTCGCCGCCGTCGGTGTGCCGGCGTCGGCCCAGTTCAACCTGTCCAACCAGTCGAACGGCGTTGGCTCCGCCATCCTGCGCTCGGCGACGGGGCAGGTGCGATTACGCCTGAATGTGGCCCCGGGCGAGCGGTTTTTTGGCCTGGGTGAGCGAATGGGGCCGCTCGCCTTGAACGGACAGGTGCTGCAGAACTGGAGTGAGGACCGGGGCGGGCGCCCGGACACAGCGACGAGCTACTCACCGACACCGTTCCTGCTGTCCAGCCGCGGCTACGGGCTGCTGCTGGACACGACGGCGATGATCCGGTACGACCTGCGCAGCTCAGACCGGGTGGAAATCACTGCCAGCACTGCCGAGCTGCCTGTCCACGTCATCACCGGGCCCGACCCCGCCGCGGTGTTGCAGTCGCACGCAAGGCTGGTGGGGCTGCCCCCACTGCCTCCGCGGTGGGGACTGGGCGTGTGGAAGTGCCTGATCGGCGGTCGCGATCGGGTGCTGGCCGATGCGCGCCGGCTGGCCCGAGCGAACGTACCGCTGGATGCAGTGTGGATTTACGACGCGATGGACGACGGCTCGGGATGGGGCTGGCCCTGGCAAATCCACGGCACGGTGCCGCCCGGCGGCTATCCCGACCTGCCGGGGTTAATCGAGGAGCTGCACGGCGAGGGTCTGGCGGTGCTCGGCTACCTCAACCCCTTCCTGGTTCCCGGACGGCCGGGGTTCGCCGAGGCGCGCGAGCGGGGCTATCTGGTGCGTACCGCGGCGGGACCGGTGTTCACCGAACCGTGGGTGGGCGGCGACTGGCGGGTCTACCTGGACTTTACCAACCCCGACGCGGTCGCGTGGTGGCAGGACCGGGTGCGGCACGCCCTGGGCACGGTGGGTTTCGACGGCGCAATGCAGGACTACGGGGAGGGCGCTCCGGTCGACGGGATCTACGCCAGCGGCGAGCCGGGGATGATGGTGCACAACGCCTACCCGGTGCGCTACGCCCGGGCGGCCAGGGAGGCGGCGCAGGCAGTGAAACCGGGGGCGACGGTGCTGTACGCCCGCGCGGGCTACACCGGCTCCCAGGCCAGCGTCACCGGCCGGTTCACCGGCGACCAACACCGCTCCTGGGACCGGCGCACCGGTATCGGCAGCGTGCTCCCGGCGATGCTGTCCGGCTCGATCTCCGGCTGGCCGTACTGGGGGCCGGACATCGCTGGGTTCTTCGACGGTGAGGGCTCGCGCGACGTCGAGCTGTGGACTCGCTGGACGCAGCTGGGTGCGCTGTCTCCGGTGATGCGCGACATGCTCGGTGACCAGACCGACCCGGTCGGGGTGGTCAGCAGCGAGGACACCCTCGCGACGTTTGCCGGGTACGCGCGGCTGCACCGGGCACTGATGCCGTACTTGCATGAGCTTGCCCAGGAGGCCAACCGGACCGGTCTGCCGCTGATCCGGCCGCTGTGGCTGGCCGAGCCGGCTGACCAGGTGGCCTGGACGGTGGAGGACGCCTACCTGCTCGGCGAGGACCTTCTGGTCGCGCCGGTGGTCACCGCCGGGGCGCGGAACCGTCCGGTGTACCTGCCAGCGGGGCAGTGGCGCGACTACTGGACCGGCGAAGTGATCACCGGTGCCCGCTGGATCACCGCAGAAGCACCCGTGCAGCAGATACCGCTGTTCATCCGCGTAGGCGCGGATCTTCAGCTGCCACCGCCGGCGACGTTGGGCCTGCCCGCCGGGTGAGACGCGCGGCAGGGCGCAAGCTGGACGAAGCGAAGCGCAGGCCGCTCATCCGCGCATCACAGCCGTCATGTCCCGGACGGCCCGCAGGGTTCCGCGCAGCGAGCCGGACACCTTGGACTGGCCGCCACCGCGGGGCCGGTACGCGACGTCGGTCTCGTGCACCCGCCAGCCCGCGTTGGCGGCCCGCAGCAG
>JALZHU010000121.1 GCA_030860695.1 Actinomycetota bacterium | reverse complement strand
CCGGTATGCGGAAACGCATACGCCGGGTCCGGAAGGGGCCCCCGGGAAACGAACCGGTGGCAACACCGGCATCGCACCCCGGGGCCTACCTGACCGTGGAGCACGCCACCCGCCGCATCCACCTCCTCGGCATCACCACCAACCCCACCGGTGCCTGGGTCGCTCAGCAAGCACGGAACCTGCTGATGGACCTCGGCGACCGCGCTGCCGAGTTCAAGTTCCTCGTCCCCGATCGGGCCGGTCAATTCACCGCATCGTTCGACGCCGTCCTAGCCGACGTTGGCATCGACGTCGTAAAGATTCCTCCCGCGTGTCCCGAGCAAACTGTTTCGCCGAAAGATTCATGCTCACCGTCAGAACCGAACTCACCGACCGAATGCTGATCCTCGGCGAACGACACCTGCGGTCAGTGTTGACCACCTATGCCCGACACTACAACGGTCGACGACCCCACCGAGGCCACCAACTCCGTCCTCCACGGGCAGACCACCCCGTCCCCAACGTCAACTACGAACAGATCACACGCAGACCAGTCCTGGGAGGTCTGATCAACGAATACGAACCTGCGGCATAAAACCGCAGATCAGACCCTACGTCCCAATTTTGGAACCCAACAGGTACAGCTCAGCACTTGCTGCAAGTCCGGTGGAAGCTGACGCAACCTAGCGAAAGCTTTTTCCTCCAGCGCGTTGGCCGCTGTTTTGTCGGCGAGAAAACGGCGCGTCAAATGAAAGAAGGACGCACCTAGCGCGCTCGGTACACGGGTGTTGACGAGCGGCTTGTCGAGCTTGCTCCGGCGACTCTGTTTTGGCTTCGAATTAGGGCTGACTGGCACGCACATCCCCGGCTCAATCGTAAGATTGAGCTTCACGATGTTGCTATTGCGTATGATCTACACGATGGGCAGTAGCGGCGGCAGCGACTGGAGCTCGACACGCACCTGGAGCTCGTCGAGGTCGGGAATGGGTGGCTTATCCTCATCTGCCACGGCTCGCGCCACCCTGAGGGTGTCTGTCACGTGGACAACCCGAGCACCACCAGGTTTTACGCCGCCGCCGAAGTTGGGGAAGGCCGCCAGCGTGTCATTGCCACCGGCCGCTGGCTGCGAGTCTGGCGGTGGCCCGGTATCGGCGGCGGGGGTGTCGGCCCCGATGACCACGTACCCCTTGCTGTAGGGCAGGTTGGCCGCGATCTCGATTGGGGTGAAGATGACGTCGTAGTCGACCACGAAGTCAAGGAAGTTGACGTCGTTTGGGTTAGGTTTGATCTGGAGCTGCACAGCGCCGATCTGAGCCACAGCGATCCCTCCTCAGGATGATGTGTAACGTGCTTGCGGCACTGTGGCGTCTGGGGTTGAAGTGGGGCTGATGCGGCGCTGAAACGGGGAAGATTGGCCGGGTGAGGACTGTATCAATCGGATGTTGTGGTGTCTCTGGTAGGCGTGATCACAACGGTGCGAGAACCTGCGGTGGGCTGCGTGCGGGTGCGGCTTTTGGGACCGGTCGATGTAACGGTGGGCGGTATTGCGCGCCCGGTTTCGGGGCTGCGCCGCAAGGCCGTGCTGGCTGTTCTTGCGTTGCGCGCGGGTGAGATCGTCAGTACTGATCGTTTAATCGAGGCGGTGTGGGGTGCTGCGGCGCCGGTGACTGCGCTGAACACACTGCAAAGCACTGTGTCGTATCTACGCGGGGTGCTGGGCACGAAGGCCGCGATCCTGGCCCGTGCACCCGGTTATATTCTGAATCTGGACGGTGAGGCCACCGATGTCCAGGTCGCCGAACGTCTCATCCAGCTAGGCACGCAGTCAGCTGACCAGGCCCAGGGCGTGGCGCATCTGCAGGCGGCTTTGGCCTTGTGGCGGGGGCCGCCGCTGGTTGATGTGGCCGGGTTGGCTTGGCTTAGTGAACAGGCCCAACGCCTGGACCTGGTGTTGCTGCACGCCCAGCAGGCTGTGGCCGAGGCCCGCCTGGCGCTGGGTGAGCATGCCCAGCTGGTGCCGGATTTGCAGCGGCTGGTCCAGCAACACCCGTGGCATGAACAGTTTCATCGACTGCTGATGATCGCGCTGTACCGCGCTGGCCGCCAAGCCGACGCACTGGGGGTCTACCAGCAGTTACGCCACACCCTGGCAGAAGACCTCGGAATCGACCCCAGCCCGTCACTGCGCGAGCTAGAAGCTGCCATCCTGCGCCAGGACACCACCCTGACCCTGCCCATGGGCCCTGCCGTGGGCCCGGTTCCAGCGCAGCTGCCCGCGGGCGTGGCAGTCTTCAGCGGCCGTCGTGACGAGCTTGCCCGCCTCGATGCCCTCCTCGCCCTCCCAGCTCAGGCGCCACCAGCACAGCCAACTAAGGCGGTCATCGCCACCGTGTCCGGTACCCCTGGGGTCGGCAAAACCACCTTGGTGGTGCACTGGGCGCACCGGGTTGCCCATCTGTTTCCTGATGGGCAACTGTATGTGAACCTGCGCGGGTTCGACCCGTCCGCAACGGTGCTGGGCCCGGGCGAGGCGATGCGGGGGTTTCTGGGCGCCTTCGGGGTCGCAGCGGAGCGGATCCCGCCCGGGCTGGCCGCCCAAAGCGCGTTGTACCGCAGCCTGCTAGCCGGCAAACGGGTCCTGGTTGTGCTGGATAACGCCCGTGACGTCGAGCAGGTCCACCCGCTGTTGCCGGGCGCTGCGGGGTGCCTGGCGATCGTGACCAGCCGCCACCAGCTCACCGGTTTGATCGCCACCGAGGGCGCCCCCTGCCTGGCCCTGGAACTGCTGTCCCCCACCGAGGCCCGCGACCTGCTGGCCGATCGCCTCGGCGCAGGCCGGGCGAGCACCGAAGCGCAGGCTGTTGACGACATCATCGCCGGCTGCGCCGGGCTGCCCTTGGCCCTGGCCATCACCGCCGCCCGCGCCGCCACCCATCCCGGCTTTTCCCTGCAGGTGCTGGCCAAAGAACTCACCGAGGAACACACCCGCCTAGACGCCCTGGACACCGGCGAGGCCACCACCAGCGTCCGCGCCGTGTTCTCCTGGTCTTACCAAGCACTCAGCCCCTCTGCGGCCAGACTTTTTCGACTGCTTGGGTTGCACCCCGGCGTTGACATCTCCGTCCCCGCCGCCACCTGCCTTGCCAACCTCACCCGCCACCAAACCCGAGACGCTCTGGCCGAACTGACCCGAGCCCACCTACTCACCCAGCCCACCCCCGGCCGCTACACCTTCCACGACCTGCTGCGCGCCTACGCCTGTCACCTAGCCACCACCGAGCACTGTGACAGCGACCACCGCACTGCGCTCACCCGGCTATTTGACCACTACCTGCACACCGCCACAGCCGCGATCGACACCCTGTATCCCCCAGACCACCACCACCGACCACACCTCGGTCCACCCGGCACACCTGCCCAACCGAGGGCCGACCCCACCACCGCCCGAACCTGGCTGGACACCGAACGGGCCAACCTCACCGCCATCATCACCCACACCGCGACCCACGGCTGGCACACTCACACCACCCGGCTGGCCAATATCCTGTTCCGTCACCTCGAAATCGCTGTTGACCGCCCCGAGGCGCTGACCATTTACACCCACGCCCGCCACGCCGCCCACCACATCGGAGACAAAGCCACCGAAGCCCTCGCGCTGACCATGCTCGGCTTCAGCTATTGGCAGCACGGTCGCACTCAGCAAGCCATCGACCACCATAAGGAGGCCCTCACGCTGTGCCGCGAGATCAATTTTCCCACCGGGGAAGCCCTCACACTGACCTACCTCGGTATCGTGTGCTGGCAACTAGGCCACTACCAGCAGGCCGCCGACCACCTCCAGCACTCCCTAACCATCTGCCGCGACATCGGACATCTCCGCGGGGAAGCCCTCGCGCTGACATATCTCGGTGTCGTGGCCTGCCACCAGGGTCACGACCAGCAGGCCGCCGATCACCTCCAGCACGCTCTCACGCTCTGCCGCGACATCACATTCCCCCTCGCCGAAGCCCTCGCGCTCACCTACCTCGGTGTCGTGGCCTGCCACCAAGGCCACTACCAGCAGGCCGCCGACCACCACCAGCACGCCCTCACGCTCTGCCGCGACATCACATTCCCCCACGCCGAAGCCCTCGCTCACCCACCTCGGTGTCGTGGCCTGCCACCAAGGCCACTACCAGCAGGCCATCGACCACCACCAGCACGCCCTCACGCTCTGCCGCGACATCACATTCCCCCACGCCGAAGCCCTCGCGCTCACCCACCTCGGCGCCGTGGCCTGCCACCAAGGCCACTACCAGCAGGCCATCGACCACCACCAGCACGCCCTGACTATCTGCCGCGACATCGGCGACCGGACCAACGAAGCCCACGTCCTCAACAACCTCAACGAAGCCCAACACGCAAACGGTCAATCCAAAGCACGCACCCAGCAGCGGTCAGTAAGTTTCTGTCTTGAGCCGCCTCGTCTTTTCCGGACAGCTAATTAGTTGCTATATCACGCTGCGTGCTGCCGATTCAGGTACTGGTCGTAGACCTCTTGGGGTCTGGTACCCGAGTGCCGAGTGGAGACGTTGAGTATTGTAGCGGAATTCGATGTACCGGGCAATATCTTTCTGGGCGTGTTCACGGGTAGGGTAGATGGTGCGGTTGACCCGATCGACTTTCACGGCGGCATTGAAGGATTCGGCGAGAGCGTTGTCGAAACACACTCCAGTGGCCCCGACCGATTGCTGGATGCCCAGGAGGTCGCCGCGGCCGCAAACGCCGCGCTAGTGTCCTGAGTCGCTAATTCGTAGGCAGTAGGCGGTGAGGGTGTCGAGGATCTCGTCGGCGGTCTTTGTCCAGATGAATGGCTTGGGGTCGTTGTTCCATTGGTTGATCCAGGCGCGGACGTCGCGTTCGAGTGGGCGCTGCGGCGGAGTTTGCGGTTGGTGAGTTCGGCGAACCAGCGCTCGACGAGGTTGAGCCATGAGCTGCTGGTGAGGGTGAAGTGCAGGTGGAAGCGAGGGTTGAGCTTCCCCCGTAGCACGGACACCCCATCTGAGGTGGCCTCGGCCACCAGGAAGGATGCTGCCGTGCCGCCTCCGCACCCTGCTGAGTTTCGTCGTCGTGCTATTGAGCTGGCCCGTCAGCGGACTAAACCGATGGCTGAGTTGGCGAAGGATCTTCGGATTTCTGAGTCGTGTCTGCGTAATTGGGTGGCCCAAGCCGACGTCGATGAACGTGGGAGTCAAACGCAGCTGACCAGGGCGGAGAAAGAAGGACTCGCACAGTTGCATCGGGATAAGCGCCGATTAGAGCTTAAGGTGGAGATTCTCAAGCGGGCCGCGGCGTATTTTGCCCGGGAGAATATCCTCCCAAACTGATCTACCCGCTGGTCCGTGAACTCGCCGACGACGAAATCGATGTCGCGGTGGCCTGCCGGGTACTGGCGGTGTCACGATCAGGCTATTACGACTGGCTTAACCGGCCCGCCTCCTTGCGCTACCAGGAAAATGAGTTGCTATTGAAGCAGATCGAACAGATTCACATTGAGGCTTATGCAAAAGCCGTTGAGAATTTGGGGGGATTCGCGTGTCGTAGGGAATAGGGCAATGGTCCCTGCGGAACAATGTGAAGGTCCGATCAAGAGTCTTCACGTCCGGAGGGACCATTGCGCATCAATGCTATCACAGGACTAACCGCCGAGCAGTTCGATGAGCTCGTCGCACGCATCGAAGATCGCGTCACCTGGGATAGCGGAATCGGCAGGCCGCGACAACTCACTCTCCGCCAAGCGGTGAAAGCGACCATCATGTACTTCAAGACCAACGTCACTGAAGAGCTAATCGGGAAACTGTTGTTTGTCGATCAGTCGACGATCTTCCGAGCGATCAGCGACCTGGAGGTCATCATCGTAGAGGCGCTCAAGGAGTTCGTCCCCGATCTTGCCGAGAAGCTGGAAGGACGCGTGGTTGTGGTGGACGGATCACTGTGTCCCTGCTGGCCCTGGGCGGATGCGGCCGAATTGTACTCCGGCAAGCACAAGACCACGGGCCATGCACACCAGTTCCTCTGTGGCCTGTCCGGTGATCTGCTGCACGTGTCCGAACCGCTTCCTCGCAAGACCCACGACGCGAAAGCCGTTGATGATCTGTGCCTGACCGACATCCTGCGCGCGGACAATTCCATCGGTGACAAAGGTTTCATCGGCACAGGACCCACCACCCCGTTCCGCAAACCACCTCATGGTGAGCTGCTGGACTGGTAGAAATAATTCAATACGACCATCAATAAGATTCGCTACGTGATCGAACGAGCCATCGCGAACTTCAAGACCTGGCGGTGCATGTTCACCGACTACCGCCGACCACTACGCACCTACACAACCGCCTTCCACGCTATCCGAGCGCTCCACTTCTTCAAACTACGTTTTGCATAAGCCTCATTGACTCCCGCCACACGTATGGTTCACCGCGGGTCCATGCCGAGCTGACGCTGGGACTGGGGCTGCCGGTGAACCACAAGCGGGTCACTCGGCTGATGCGCCAGGCCGGCATCCAGGGCCTGTACCGGCGCCGACGCCGCGGCTGCACGATCCGTGACCCGGACGCAGCACCCAGCTCGGATCTGGTGGACCGCAACTTCACCGTCACCGAGCCGAACCGGTTGTGGGTTACTGATATCACCGAGCACCCCACCCGAGAAGGCACCCTGTACTGCGCAGCGGTGATGGACGCCTCTTCTCGACTGATCGTCGGTTGGTCGATTGCCGAACACATGCGCACCGAACTGGTCACCGATGCGCTGGGCATGGCCATCATCCGCCGCCGTAAACATTCACGTCCCCGAGGCAGGAGGAATCAGCTGTGGATGTGGTGGTGTGGTGATGTGAGCATGGTGTTGGGTGCTCAGGTTGGGGTGGGGATCGCCGGTCGCCAGGGGGTTTCCGGTGATAGCTTGGCGCAGCGCGGTCATGACGTTGACGCCGTGCTTGCGGGCGGTGTCGATGTAGCTGCGGATGTCCAGGCGATCTTGGGTGACGTCTTCGCTGGTCAGCTTCCCGGAGATCTTCTGTTGTGTCTTGGTGGGCCGGAGATCGCGCTCGCTGATGTTGTTCGTGGGCCAAACCCGGGTATCGCCGCAGAACCGAAGAACGTTATGCTCGTGGTCGGGGCAGAACTCCAGCAATTCCCGTCTGGGACGCTGCGCGGTGGAGTGGCGCGGCCCGGGCACAAGGGGTATCTGTGCCGGTCCGGCCTTGATTGCTTGGCGGAACTTTGTGGTCAGTTTCTGCCTGATCTGCGGGTCGATTTCGGCGAGCTCATCCGCGCGGGCGGTATGCCAGGCGGTGATCAGGCAGCGCAGCGCGCGTTGCGCCTGGGCAGGCCAGTGGGCATCGGGGTAGGTCTTGGCGGCATCGGCGAAATCACGCAATAGATGCGCCACACACGCTTGGTGTCCGACGAGCTTGTTCCAGCGGTGATGGAAGTAGTTGGTGTAGCGGTCGTGGACTGCCACCCCGGCGAATTCCGGCAGGATCCCGGCCTTGGCGAAGGACTCCAGGTCCCGGCCACCCAGGTGATAGGCCGTGGCAGTCTCGGTGCAGCCGACAGCACGTACTTCTTGGCCCCCGCCGGCCCACAGCGCACCGTGGTCTCATCGAAGCCCGCCACATACGCCAGCGTGATCAACGTCTTGATCACCGTAGCGACCTCGGCCACCGCCGCCGCGCACCGCGACAGCATGCCGTGCACGAACCCCTCCAACGGCCCGCTGCCACCGGTCAGGTCGGCGATCAACCGGACGCAGCGTTGCACCGGAACATGCTGGTACACCAGCAGGTACACCACCAGCGACTTCAGGTTCGGCCCATAGCTGGACGGCGCGGCCAAAACCTCGTTCGGCAGCGAACCGACATGCTCGGCACCGCAGCCACAGCGCACCCGATACACCTCATGCTGCCACAGCCTGATTCGCACCTCGGGCAGATCGTGCACCTGATGGGACCGCTCGATACCCACATCGTCCGCCTCGGCCAGATCCGCGCCGCACCCACAGCGACCGCGCGGGCGGTGCGGCACCCGCTCGTCGGGCACGGCCACCCACGGCATCGCGGCACCCCCGGCGCCCTTCTGCTTGCCCCGCTTACGCCCCGTGCTCTTCATCCGCTTCGGCGCCGGCTTCACCCAACCGGGCAGGTCATCTGCCGACGGAGGCACGGACGAGTTGCCACTGTTCCGGCTGACCTGCCACTCCAGCTGACGAACCCGATCCTCCAGCTGACCGATCCGCTTCTCCAGCACGCCATTAGCCTCCAAAAGCCGTCGCGCCAGCGCCATCAACTCCTCGCGCGACAACTCCTCCAACCCGGACACAAGCCAAAATCATCACCCAACAGAACCCCACCGTCACGCACGACACGCGGAAGATCAACTACCTACCTGAATGCTTACCCGCCGCCAACCCGATAAACAACCCGACAACGAGCGGACAGTTCTGCACTCCGACCACGGTTGCCAATACACTTCTTGGGCCTTTGGTCAACGCCTGCGCGCCGCTGGACTACTCGTTCCATGGGCACCGTCGGTGACTGCTCGACAACGCCATGATGGAGTCATCTTGGGGAACCATGCGACTCGAACTACTCGACATGAAAGAATGGCAAACCCGCGACGAACTTGCCAACGCCATCTTCGAGTGGATAGAGTGCTGGTACAACCCGAAACGACGCCATTCCAGCATCGGAATGCACAGCCCCGTCACCTTCGAAACCCTCCACACTAGGCCAGACCAAGATCACTGACCCCACACGCGAGGTGTCCGTGCTACGGGGGAACCTCAGTGGTAACCCTGTCGTGGTGACAGGTTCGGCAAACATCAGCACAGCGTCGGTCAAGGACAATGACGAGAACATGCTGATCGTCCGCGGCGACCAGCTGCACCGCCTACTCCCGCAACTCAGCGGGATACCCCCATGCCGTCCCTGCATGACCCCACCCCATCCCTTCCCAAGGATTGGAGCCTTCGGACACGCCGGGCGGTCAAGGTACCAGCGCACTGCCACTGTGGCTGAGAGTAGTGACGTGGCATCAGTCAGTCAGCCATCGGGCACGCCATTCTGATGATGCGACAGCGCCGCCGGTCCGATCCTGCGCACGCGCCTTCCGGTTTTGGTCAAGATGATCGGACTGCTGTTTGAGTTGACCCGCAGGTCCACCACCGTCCGGACCTCGCCGTTGCGGCCTACCGACCCGGTGACCGCTGCGGGCAGATACGACTGTTGTTGGTTGATGGACTACTGCGCCGGTGTTCCTCAACTCGGTCGCGGGCGGTAGCAAGCGCGCCCTGCTCGGCTGGCGTAGCGCCCAGAAGCCGGATCAACTCGTCGAACCGGTCGGTCGGCGGCAGTACATGGCCAGCGAAGTACTCCCCGATAACCCCTCGCGACCACCCGGTCTTGCCCGCCAGCTCCCGATAGGTCAACACCGCCTCGCCCGCTCGCCGCGCCTGCCGGCGCCGCAACCAGCGCAGCAACCGACCCAGCTGAGCCACCGTGACCACCTCGGCCACCGTCGATGACCTCTCCCTCGGCGGCTGTCGAGCCGACGGTCCTGCCACCACCGTTGCCGCCACGTTTGTGGCGACCTGGTCCACCGTCGCGGCTTCTCTGGTGGCGTGGGACTCGACCGATGGTCGGAAACCGGCTGTTGGCCACTCCGGAGCCGGAGTCTGATTTTTTGACGTGCACTTAACGGATGCTCTAGTCATCGGTCTTCCTTTTTGATCCGATTAGCGGATTCGGCTTGTGGTTGCTGCCCCAGGGCGAGCGTGGTGGCGAGGAGGCCTCAGCACCGTGATTGCCGCACTGTGACGCCTAGGGTTGAAGTGAGGCTGATGCGGCACTGAAACGGGGGAGATTGGCCGAGTGAAAGGCTGTATCCTCGGGTGCCGCGGTGTCTATAGTAAGCGTGACCACAGCCGCGCGAGCACCTGCAACGGGCCGCATGCAGGTGAGGATTTTGGGGCCGGTTGATGTGACGGTGGACGGTATCGCGCCCGGTTTCGGGGATGCCCCGCAAGGCCGTGCTGGCTGTTCTCGCGGTACGCGCAGGTGAAATCGTCAGCACTGATTGCAGCATCGGGTAGTGGAGGGGTGCTGCCCGCGGCTACTGTGGCGCGCCTCCCAGATTCCGGATAGCGGACCCAATAAGGTCCGACCCGGAATAGAGGGGGTTGAATGCCAGAACGGCGCAGGAAATACACACCTGAATTCAAGGAAGAAGCGGCGAAGATGGTGGTCGAGACCTCTCGTCCGATCGCCAAGGTCGCTCGCGAAATCCATGTAAACCCGGACACGCTAGGGAATTGGGTAGCGAAATACCGAGTCGATCACGCCGGCGAGGAACCACCACTATCGATCACAGAGCGGGCACGCCTCCGAGAACTAGAAAAAGAAACCGCGAATTGAGGATGAAAGCGGAGTTCCTGGGAAAAGCGACCGCCTTCTTCGCCCAGGAGTCTCGGTGAGCGCCGCAACATCCGAGCCAAATCCGCCACCGTGACCATCCCAGCCGCATCCTGCGCGCCCCCAGCCGGTGGTCGCACGTCTGATGAGTGTCCCGGCCACGCTGGCCCTCCACTCGCCGCATACCCACTCCTCAACCAAGAGCACCACCCCCCGCCAGCTGATAAACCCCGTGATATTCCCCAGACCACTCTCCCACCGAACCCAACCCGCCCATCCGCACACGGGTCACTAGCTGCGCAACCCGCACCATCGCGACGATTACCGGTTTCCGCCACTACCGGCACCACGGCGCAGCCCTGCCGAGAGGGTCGGTCGATGTCCAAGGCTGTCCAACCGTGTCCAGGATCGAGGGTGATCGCGGGCAGAACCTGGCAGCGTCTTGTTCGGCTGGCCACACCCTCCATCGCCAGCCCAAGCGTCTCGATCCCGTAACTGTATCAAGGAGGCAACATCATGGCGGTAGTAAAGCTTTCCATTACCCCGATTCAAGGGTATCCCGGTAACTACAAAGTAAATGTCAGCGGCTCCGGCTTCGTGCCAAATCGGAGAGTGCATTGGCGATTAAAAGGCGAGGACCCAGCAATTGACGATAATATCATTTCTCCCGTGGCGGCGGCCTTGTTGGTCCAGATGGGACATTCGCCTTCGAAGATAACGCTATCTGCGGCAACTTGAATGAAGACTTGGGGAGCAGGGACGAGATCTACGCCGACGTATACTATCCTGATCTTGGCGGATCCCACCACAAGTCCAACACGGTCAAGGGCTACTTCTGAACCACCCCGCACCCAGCGACACCCTCGTCACCCAACAACTTGACAACACCATTTCAACGCCAGGCGCGGCGACACGCGGCCGAGGCGCGTACCAGCGTTTCGAGGTGATCTAGATCCCACTGAACCGCTGGGGTCGGTTCGCCGCAGCAAACGGCGACTCGTAATCCATGTGTGCTCGGTGGCTTCGGTATAGCCCGACATCACATGGCACTTGGGCCGACAGGTTCACGGCGCCCCGACGAGACAGAACCAAGTGATCGGCACCATCAACAAAGCCAAACACTGGGACCCTACCGAAATCGAACTCTCAGTCCGCCGGATCGGAGCACTTCCGGGCTGGTGAACCTCCCCCGAGACACAAGGAGCCTTGCCGTGTCCATCAGGTACTTCGTCGATCCCGTCGACGGCAACGACAACAACGATGGCCGCGCACCGGAACGGCCGCTGAAGACCATCGCGCAAGCGGGCAACCTGGCGAATCCCGGTGACACCGTTTGCCTGCACGCCGGTCGGATCTACCGCGGCACGACGGTGTTCCCGGCGAGCCTGGCCGGCACGAGGAAGGCTCCCATCGTCGTCGAGCCGTACGCCGGCTCGCATGTCGTCCTTGATGGACGGTTGCCGCAGCCGGCCTTCGACACGGCGCCGGACAAGCCGGAGGGCAACGGGCTGTGGGAACCGGTGGTGGGCGGCCACTGCCAGGAGTGGCGCACCAAGGAACTGCTCAACGCCGATCTGCCACCGGGCTCCAAGCCGGAGGGGCAAGGGGTGCGGTACGGGGCGTTCGCCGATACGCGGCACCGGCTAATCACCTACCATCGGCTCGACGACCTGCGGGCGGACAACGAGTCCTACTACGAAGTGCCGCTGGCCGATCCGCGCCCCGGCAGCGGACCGCTGGTGGATCGACCGGAGCACAAGATGCCGTGGACCTACCTCGGTCCCGGTTTCGCCTGGGTTTTCGAGGATCCCACCGACCCGGCCAATCCGCGCGGACGGGTCCACGTCCGGCTCTCCCACACCGGCCTGCGGGCGCCCGGCATGAGGGACTACGCCGGGTACACCAACCCGAACAAGGTCGCCTTGGTGTTCTCGCGGGAGAACAGCATGGCCGCGGTCGTGACTGCGTCCCATGTCGTGCTCCGCAACCTCGTCATCGCCAACGGTGGTCTCACCACGCTGACCGTCGAGTGGCCCGGCCACGGCGTCGTCTTCGACCACTGCGCCGTCTATGGTGGACGGTACGGCGTCCGGGTCTCGGACAAGGCGCACGGCGTCAGGTTCAGTCACTGCACGTTCGACGGGGCGCTCGCGCCGTGGACGGGGCGCGGCGACGTCAAGTCCGAGTACAGGTACCGGGACCAACACGGGAACGTGGTGACCAACGAGACCGGAGCCAAGACGCACGACATTCTAGTCATCGCCCATGGGTCCGACGACACCGAGTTCGCGCATTGCACGTTCCGCCGAGCACACGACGCGCTACAGCTCGGCGGGATCGACGTCTCCGTGCACGACTGCCTGTTCGAGGACATCAACGACGAGGTCGTACAGTTCCACGCCAGCCGCAACGCGAGGGTGTTTCGGAACCTGATCCGGCAGGCGCTCCATCCGTTTAGCTTTTCGCTGGAACAGGCTGGCGGCCCCATCTACATCTACCGCAACGTGGTCGACCAGCGGATACCCACCCGCGGCCTCCGGGTGCTGCCGCCGGACGCGCCGGCGCCGCGGATCTGGCGGTACGGCGCCAGCTTCAAGGAGGGGCACCCGATGCCCGAGGTATACGTCTACCACAACACGTTCGTCGGCTCCCACCCCGACGACAAGGCCAGCGCGCTGTCCCTGCTCTTCTACGGCGGCCATCTCTCGGCGGATGCGCCCCGGGTCCATCTCAACAACCTGATCGTGGGTCTGAAGATCAATCTGCCGTACTCCTGGGCCATGCCGACCTCGACCCGCCCGCCCATCACCCGTCGGTCAGACGGCAACCTGTGGTGGATGCCGCATCGGACGGATGCGTCGCTGTTCTACTTCCAACGGCCGGGCGAGCCCAAGCCCGTGGCGGTGAAGACGCTCGCGGAGCTGCGGGCCCTGGACCCGCTGTGGGAGGCCAAGAGCCGGTACGGCGACCCGGGGCTGGCCAACCTGGACGACGAGGTGTTCGAGCACGGCCGGTATTTCGGCGAGCCGTACCCCGACAACGACTTCCGCCCGGCGCCGGGCAGCCTGGCGATCAGAGCCGGGGTCGACCTGCCCGAGCGCCTGCCCGATACCAGTCGTCCGGCCGGTGGTATCTTGCCCGACATCGGGGCCCTACCCTCCGAAGCCCCACCGCTGCGCGTGGGCGCCGACGACGAGGTGACGTTGCCCGCGGCTGGCGTTCCCGTCGCGCGCGGGCCAGGTGGTCGCGGATAAGGACCAGGCGTCGTGCACCCGGGGGTCCAGCCTGGCGTGCAGGTAAGCCGTGTCCCGAACGGTGAACTCCTCCTCGAATCCGGCGCTCTGGAGGACGATGCCGATGTATTCGCGGTAGGCGCGCCCTGCTGTCGGCCGGGGGCACTGTTGTGTCCCGGGTATGGAAGCGGTGGTTGTCATGCTTGGTACATGAGCGCCGCTCGATGTCTCGCTCCGCCCGTTACGTCCTCGGCGTTCGCTGGGTTCCGGTTTCCGCCGGAGGTGATCACCTTGGCGGTGCGTTGGTATCTGCCTGCACCACGAGGCGTCTCGTCATATCTCCAACGCAGCTGGGAGGAACTCGAAGGGAGGTTCTTGGGTCCGATGGCTTACCTGGACGCGAAAGCGCGAGGGAACAGTAGCCTGCCAGAAAAGCAACGGTCGTGTTCAGGCGTCTGAAACGAGGTATAGGTGTGTCTCAAGCGAAGCGTCGTGTTCTCTATCCAGTGCTGCCCTTGCCACCAGAATCGGACCTTTTAAGGGGCCGCGCTGGCCGCAGGACATAGCTCGCGTCGACACCCACGCGCGGTCAGCGCAATAGAGTACGTTGTCTCCAGCTACTCACTGTGGATGACTATGCGTTGAGTTGCTGGCGCCTTCCTGACCCGGCACGTTGCGATCGCCACACTCCCATGACGAGTCCTCGCGGCTGCTCTTCGATGTCTTGAACGCTGATCACCGCACATCCCACTGCAGACTGGGCCACACAGCAAGCCCGCAACCTGCTCATAGACCTCGGCGACCATGTTGCTCAGTTCAAATGTCGCGGTAGGGACCGCCCTTGCGAGCGGCCCCCCGCACGGATCCCGACGTGCGGAACTACCGCATCGGGCTGCTGCCTCAGGTTCTGGCTGCAAGGCGCACGTTCGGGTAGGGATGCAGCGCCCGAACTTTAGGAAGCCATCGAGTCGCGTAGCTGTCCATCCGGTCCCAGTTGACCCGTCCACGTTGGCTTCGTCGCCGTAGCGACCGATGCCACAGCAGGGTGACCTGGTAGCGCAAGGCCGATATCGCATCGGAGTTGCCCGGCACGCAGTAGTAGGCCATGTGCCCTCGCAGCACGTGGGTCAGCCACCGTCCCTAAAACCGGGATGGGATCATGCCGGCGACGCCGCAGCTGGTCTTTGACCTCTGCCAGTTTCGTCCGCCTGCGTTTGTTGATCGTAATGCGCCTGACCCAAAACCGCCCGGCCGGCATCCTCGCGCAGAGATGCGTAAAGCCCAGCAAGTCGAACGTCTCTGGTTTACCCAGACCCCGCTGCCGCCGATCGATGGCGGCACGCCGCCCAAACTCGATCAGTCGCGTCTTGTCCGGATGCAGCTCCACGCCAAACTTCGCCAACCGCTCACCTAGCTCGTCCAAAAACCGCCGCGCATCGTCCTCGTACTCAAAACCCGACGGTGTCATCGTCAGCGAAGCGCACGATAATCACATCGCCACTTGCCCGGTGACCTCGCCACCCCTCGGCCCACAGGTCGAACACGTAGT
>JALZHU010000120.1 GCA_030860695.1 Actinomycetota bacterium | reverse complement strand
AGCAACAGAACTCCTGGTAGAACGGCGCTTCAGCACCGCTCGATCTACCAGGAGTCCTCCATTACCAGCGGCGACACGCCGTCACAAGATCAGTTGCTGCCACAAGATCAGTTCAGGAACAGGCTCTCAGGGCAGGGTGTGGAAGGAGTCGAGGGCGCCGATGAGCTCGCTGGTGAAGCTGCCTCCTCCGTGGCCGGCGTCGTCGAGCACGCCAAGCTTGCTGGTGGGCCAGGTGCGGTGCAGCTGCCATGCGGTGCCTAGGGGACTGGAGACGTCGTAGCGGCCGTGGATGAGCACGGTGTCCGTCTGTCACGGCCAGCATGCCGGACTCATAGGGCTCTACCGCCGGGTAACGGCCGACGGGCGCCGTCGCCACGAATACGTTTGGGGGTGTGCTGGCCGACGAAGTCTGTTCACCCCGTCTCGATGTTATCAACGACGCTGATTTCGGTCAGCCCGCTGCCACCGTTGCCGAGTCCCGGTTCTCGAACGCAGCCAACACCTCCGCGCTGACGCGGCCACGGTCTGAAACGCTGTACCCGTTCTTCCTAGCCCACTCGCGGACCTCGTTTAAACGCTCGCGCCGTTCCCGCACGTCCGTCGTTGACGCGCCACGCTGACGACGCTGGCCGTTGCTCACAGCCTTCACCTTGCGTGCGCTCTCGATGAATCCGCCGATGGCCGACTTAAACTCGGCGATGTTCTCGCTCGACAGATCGATCTCGTAGGCGGTTCCGTCAACGGCAAACGTAAACGTGCGCTCCGCCGGAGAGCCGTCGATGTCATCGATGAACTCACGGACTACCTTCTGCGCCACAGCACAGTCTCCTCACGTTGAAGGGGAATGTTCGCGAACGATGATAGGCGAAGCGTCAAGTCGCTTACGCACTGGCCCTTGACGTGGACGACCTGACGGAGCATGTCTCACTAGGTGAATCGCCCCGGTGTGTTCGCCAGACTCAGGTGGTTGAGAGTCCTGCGCCGCGCGCACGACTGGTCAGAGCTGGCAGCCTGATTTGTGGCAGCCGGACTCGGACTGCGCCAACCCGACCCTCTCATCGAGGATGCGATGCGCCGACCGACCCGGAGGGACTTCGGGTGCCGCTGCCGACGATGACCCGAGGTAGATGGTGGCGGTGACTTCATCGCCGCGCTGCTCGGCCGTGGTTGGACCTGGCCGGGGAGCGCGCCGGGCACCCGAGCCGACTCGCCACACCGCGCCACCATTAAATCGGGGCGGCCAAATATCGGCGCTACAGTGACTGTCGGATTAGCTCGGGCGCGTATTCCCGAGCTCGCTTTCCCAGCGGCCGGCGGCTCCAGCTTTGGATGTTCAGTTCCTTGGAGACTTCTAGGTCGTCGTGAAACTGCTGCTCCAGCTCGGCGACCATGCTTGCGTGTTGCATGGATATGTTGATCTCATCGTTGAGCGACAACGAGCGGTTGTCGAAGTTGCTGGAGCCAACGTTTGCCCAGATGCCGTCGATCATGATCACCTTGGCGTGTAGCTTGGCCTGCTGGTACTCGAAGATCCGCACCCCGGATTTGAGTAACCTCTCATAGGAGCGGTGGCCGGCCTCGCGCGCGACCTGTTGTCCTGGTGGGGGCCACCGGTGAGGATGCGGACGTCGACTCCCCGGCCCGCGGCGTCACACAGCGCGTTGACAAAGGCGCGCCGCGGGGCGAAGAAGGCCGTCGTCACCCACACGCGCTTGTTGGACCCCGTTCTCCAGAAAACCCCCCTGCAGGTCCCGGACGGCCGGCCCTTCAATGCGAAGGTGAGTCTCCCGCCCGTGCTCGGGGTCCTCGGCGTTTCCGGCCCACTGCTCGGCGATCCCAACGCCACCCGTGAAGCCAACCTTGCCGTCGACGATGAGAAGCCGGCGATGCATGCGCTTGTTGAGCTTTTGCAGGTTGTACCAGTGAGGTGGACGAAACCAGATAACCGTCGCTCCCGCTGTCCGCATGCACTCAATGAGCGCACGGTCCATCTTGGCACAGCCCTGCGCGTCGAGAAGCACATTCACCTCGATGCCCTTGTGAGCCTTGGCGGCTAAAGCGTCGGCGAATTGCGGGGCGATGTCTCCCGCCCAGTAAATGTAGGCGGAAAAGTTGACGCACTTCCTCGCGGCGCCAATGGCCTCCAGCATGGAGATCGCCTGCGGCGGCGGGCGCGGAAGGACCGGTACTGCCCTGGCCTGCATCGCGGTGCTGGACGGTGTGTCAGGCCGTGAGGCGGTGGCGTTCGTCCGCGAGCGCTACGACGCTCGCGCGATCGAGACGCCATGGCAACGGCGGTATGTCACCCGGTTCCCCGCGCCCTGACCCCTCCCGCTCACCGATCGGCCACTGGGATGATCAGCAAGTGCTGAAGTGTCAACCCGCGCGTTGTTCAGCAGCAGCACGTGGTTAGCGGCGACAGCTCGCGGTCCCAGTGTCTTGGTGATCAACGCCAAAAGGCGGGAAAGTCCCGCGTGCCGAGCCCCACGAGCGGGACGCCCAGCGTCTCAAGGGCACTGATGCCAACCCGCTCATCCGAGGCCAGATCCGGGCCTTGGACCTGCTCCCATCCGAACAACATCAGTCACTGTCGGTTGGAGAACCGATGTTTACTGAGGGCTGCGGGGGGGTAACTGAATGCAACCTGCGGATCTTAGCTCGCAGCGTAGGCACCAGGCGTCAAGGTCAGATGGGGCGTCCTTCCGGGGATCCGCCTGAAGTTGCAGAAGGGGAACTGGAGATGGTCGACTTACCCGTACCCGACGATCACAGGCATGGTCAGGACCGTTGTCATCGGGCGCTTGCGCCGCGCAGAGGGGCCGTGATGTCACGGCGGCCGGGGCTGCGTGGGCTTATCAACCGACAGGCGTGGCTGATGCGCGAGGGCAATGTCATCTGGGGGCCGGCACCGGTGGTCGGCGTGGCCAGCCTACGACCGATCTCCTCGCCTTCAGGACCGCAGCAGTGAGTTGCACAACGCTGCAAGACCTGGTTGGGTTTCTCCAAGCAAAGGATCGTGGCTGTCGGCTCTCAAGGCTACGTGCACCTGACGCACCGCGCCGCATAGACTGCACAAACCTGCATGTCGGCGACGTGGTCCAGGTCGGTCGGTTGACCCTTTGACCTTCTCACCAACTTCCTGATGTAGATCACTAGGGAGGAGCAGGGAAATGACTTTTGGCTTATGTTTCTTGGCAGCATCCCTCTTGCTAATTTTTGGCGTACTCATCGGGGGCAGGATCAATGAGTTACGGCGCCGGGAAGAAATTAGGCGGCAAGCGGCAGTGCAGCGTTCTCTCAATGAGCTTCAGGCTGCAACGCAAAAGGATTATACTCTGCTCGGATAATTGGGGGCTTTCTTTTGCCGTGCCAAACTTGATGCGAGGCCCTAACCGGGTGTTCTCTGGGTCGGCTTAGGCCCGCTCGTCGGTATTCGTTGCCACCTTGCCGACCACGCCTGCGCACTGCACCATCCGGTGCGGCGCGGGCACGAGCCGGATGGTTGTTATCGCTTGACTTGGGACCGAGGACAGCGGTTGTCGGTCGTGGTGAGGATGGCAGCGACCCCTACTCCAGGAGCCGCGCCACCCGCCGCGTGTCGTGATCACAATAAGCTGCCCAGCTACGGTGCCGCGCAGCGGCGTTTTTGAGGACAGGCGCGCAAGATGGTGAAGTGGAGAGACGTGAGGCAGTCGGCCGGCGGTACGGCGAGCACCTGAGCGACCACGACCTGCTCATCCTCGCCGGAGGGCGAGCCGAGCAGGTGCCCGTGCTGCGGCGGGAGCCCACCCTGGTTGTTGACCTGCTCGACCGCTCCGCCGTGGCCGATGCCCTTCTCGCAGCGCGCCGCGATGAGCCGGGACGGTTCAGCTACATCTCGCCCTTCCTGATGTTCGCCGCGGCGGTGCACCGGATGAGCAACGCACTCACCGGCAGGTCCTATGTTGTCGACCGCACCGGTCCCCACTTCCGGTTGCCGGTCTTCGACGGACCGGCTCTGGCGGCCTTCGCCGCTGAACCGCAGCACCGCCTGTTCCTGGCCGAGCTACTGGCGTCATATGCCCGGCTGGCGTCGGGAGTCGTGTGGCGGCGCGACGAGAGCGGGTGGCGGCAGCAGCGGTGGGACGAGCTGGACCTGCTGCGCCTGGCCGCCCTGCGCGAGGCCTTGCCAGCCGATGAGCAGCCGGGAGTCTGGCGACGCATCGGCGACGGCGCCCTGTTCCTGGCCGGCGTGTTCCCCGAGTACGCCGAGTGGTCGCTTGGCCTCGTCGAGATCGCTCGACTGCAGCGCGCCACCGGCTTGCGGCTATACACCGCCGAGGGCCCAATCTCAGAACTGCTCGAAGAGCTGGCGGGTCGTGCCTACCAGCGGGTCGGTGGCAGCGTGCCGTGCGCCGTCGTAGAGTCGCCGCGATTGGCCCGACGGGTGCTCACGCTCGTCGCAGATCGCTACCTGTTCCCGGTCGCCGCCGACTAGCTGCGCTCCCGGCACGTGACGGCGCCTTGCTTAAAGCACGAGTGCGCCGATCGTGTCCGCGGTGGGTCCGTCGGAGTCCTTATCCCCATAGCCTATCCACAGTGTGTACACACCGTGTTGATGCCGGCTCCGCAGATGCGCCTCTACGGTGTCGCCCATGGGGAAACGCCTTGCGCCCACCGGGCGGGCGTGCCCCTGGGCATCGGCGAGGTGGGCTGGATCCGTCCCCTTAGGTTCTGCTGCTCGTGAGGTTTTGTTGCTCGGGGTGTTCACCTGAATGCCAGTGGTTGATCGGAGGCCTTAGCGGCTGCCGGGCTCGTTAGGACTGACAGACCAGGCCGATACACCGGGCCAAGGCACCCGGTGAGGAGTGCGTGAGGATGATCCGATGCCGTTGATGCCCGCCGATGTTCACAACGTCGCGTTCAGTAAGCCGCCGATCGGCAAGCGGGGCTACCACGAGGACGAGGTGGACGCCTTCCTTGAGCGTGTTGAGGCCGAGCTGGTTCGGTTGATTGAGCAGAACAATGATCTCCGCGACCGGGTTGAGCAGCTCGAACAGCAACAGCGCGCTGCGCCAGTCGACACTGGAGTTAACCTTCACCCGCTGCAGCCACCTCGCTTGGTGATGGCGGCGCCACCGCGGATGAGAAAACAGACCTCGCCAGGTGATGATCATAACGTCCACGTTGCCAAGGTGCTGGGCTTGGCCCAGGAGATGGCTGACCGGTTGACTGGTGAGGCTAAGACCGAAGCGGACGAGATGGTAAGCCAGGCCCGGACTACCTGTGAGCAACTGCTCTGCAAGGCCAGACCCAAGGCCGACGGCATGGTCAACGAGGCCAGGATTCGGGCCGAGACCATGCTCAATGATGCCCGTACCAGAGCCGAGACTCTAGACCAGCGGTCTCGGGACAAGGCCGCGTTGCTGGAGCGTGAGGCAGCACGCAAGCACACAGAGATCATTGCTGCGTTAAGCGAGGAGAAAAGCACGCTGGAGAAGAAGATCGATGATCTGCGCATGTTCGAGCAGAGGTATCGCACTCACTTGAAGAGCTACCTGGAATCACAGCTGCGAGAGCTGGACGGACGCAGCTCCGCCCCACCAGCAGACACCGTGCACGCCCAGCAGGACTTGGCCGCCGCCGGGCTCGGCGCTCCGTCGGTCGCGGAGCCTGCTCGAGTGCCTGGGTGAAGAAAGTGACGGGAGGCTGCCAGATCCCATCCCAGCCAGCTCCTCCACGTTCCGGTAGGAGACAGCCCGTAGCGTAACCACGACCAATCCGGGGAATCATGGATCGAAAAAAGATCATTTTCACCGGCACCCAGGAGACCGCGCTGATCACGCTGTACGGCAAGGCGATGGAAAGCCGCTCACCGGACTCCATCTTGCGCGACGGCGAAGCCGACAGCGCCATGCAGCGCATCGACTACGACTTCAGCAAGACAAAGTTGAGCCGCAGAGACCAGATATCGACTGCGGTCAGGGCAAAGGCGTTCGACCAGTGGGTCGAGCACTACCTCGACGCGCATCCTGACTGCACCGTCCTGCACCTCGGCTGCGGCCTAGACACCAGGGTTCAGCGCGTTGATCCGCCGCCCTCGGTCCGGTGGTACGACATCGACTTGCCCGATGTCATCGATTTGCGCCGACGTCTTTACCCGGAGCGCGAGGGCTACCACACCATTGCGCCGTCGGTTACCGATCCCCACCTGCTCGACGGGATCCCCGGCGACAAGCCCGTCCTCGTGGTGGCCGAAGGGCTGACCCCGTATCTCCGCGCAGCGGACGGCGTGGCGATGGTGCGGCGGGTCACCGAACACTTTCCCAGCGGTGAACTGCTCTTCGACGGCTACAGCCGCTTGGGCGCGTGGATGCTGCAACGGTTCGGGCCTGTGAAAGCTACGGGCGCACGGGTGAAGTGGAGCATCGGTGATCCGCATGAACTCATGAAAGCGGTGCCGGGTCTGGTATTCGACAGCGAATGGTGGTTCGGAAAAGGACCCGAGATCCAGCAGCACTACCCGTGGGCCGCGCGACAACTGCTCCGCATCATCTTCCACACTCCACTGCGTCGACTCGGCCGAGGACTGCGCTACCACTTCGGTCAGGACAATACGTGAGCGCCACAATTGCCGTGCCGGCCAAGCTCGCCGCCCGGGTCCGGCTGCTGTCCACCGGACGCGGCCGCTAGACCGACGCCGCCCATTGACAAATAAATTTGTCAGTAGGACAGTGGCCGGTATGCAGGACGTCGAGATCATCGAAGATCCGGCCGCTGCGGCCGTGGCGCTCGACCCGGTGCGGGCCCGGCTGCTGACCGAACTTGCCGAGCCCAGATCGGCCGCCGCCCTCGCCGCCCGGGTCGGCATCGCCCGCCAGAAGGTCAACTATCACCTGAGGACACTTGAGCTGCACGGCCTTGTGGAGCTGGCCGAGGAGCGCAAGCGGGGCGGCATAACCGAACGGGTGCTGCGGGCCACCGCCGCCACCTACGTCGTCTCCCCTGCCGCTCTGGTGGCCACGGCTGCCGACCCTGACCAGACCGCCGACCGGCTCTCAGCCCGCTACCTCGTCGCCCTCGCCGGCCGCGTGGTGCGCGAGGTCGGTCGCCTGGCGCGCCGGGCCAGCGCCGCCGGGAAGCGACTACCCACCATGGCCATCGACACCGAGATCCGCTTCCGTTCCGCTGAGGACCGGGCCGCCTTCGCCGACGACCTCACCGCCGCCGTGCTCGATCTCGCCGCTCGCTACCACCACGACGACGGGCGCCCGCATCGCCTCGTTGTCGCCGCCTATCCCAAACCCGAGGAGACACCATGACCACCCCCAAGAACGTTCCCCTCCGTCTCGAGTTCTCCGTCGAGGTGCCGGGCAGCCCTGAGCAGGTGTGGGCCGCCATCGCCACCGCCGACGGCATCAGCTCCTGGTTCTTGCCCACCGACGTGGAAGAGCGCGAAGGTGGCGCGATCGTCGTCCACATGGGTGAGACGGACTCGCCCGGCACCATCACCGGCTGGGACCCGCCTCGCCGCCTCGAGTACGCCGAGCCGGAGTGGGCCACCCTGGCCGGCCAGGACGTCGACAGCGTCACCCCGCTCGTCAGCGAGTTCGTCGTCGAGGCCCAGTCCGGCGGCACCTGCGTGGTCCGGGTCGTAAGCAGTGCCTTCGGCACAGGCGCCGACTGGGAGCAGGAGTTCTTCGCCGACATGAAGAAGCACTGGCTGCCGTACTTCGACAACCTCCGCCTCTACCTCACCCACTTCCCCGGCCAGCGGGCAGCCTCGCTGGAGGTCAGCGCCGACGTCTCCGGCGCTGCCGGCCCGGTGTTCGCGGCTATGCGTGAGGCGCTCGGCGCCGAGGCGGTCGGGAAGCCGGTCGATACCCGCGGCGTGACCGGGCAGGTCGAGCGGATCGGCGAGAACCAGCTGCTGCTGCGCCTCACCGACCCGGTTCCCGGGCTCCTGGGGTTCGTAGCCTTCGACAAGGGCGACGGCTCAACCATGGCAGCGATCCAGGGATGGCTGTTCTCCGAAGACGCCGCCGGCTTCGTCGAGCGGGAGCAGACGGCGTGGCAGGCGTGGCTCGAGAGCCTGCCCATTCCGGCCGCGCCGCAGCGGAGCCGATGAGTTTCGCCAGTGGGCAACGTCACTCTCGTGGGACACCAAGGACGCACGAGAGAAGAGCAGAAATGGTGCAGGAACCGGTCGCCGAGCTGGACGCTCGGTTCAGCAGCCAGGGTGCATCCCCGACGGGGTGGCGGAGGCACGCCGGCATCTGGAAAAAGCGGAGGTGTACTGGCTGTGTCATCGCCAAGGCTGCCACCCTTGTAAAGGTCGAGCGAGTATACCGTGTCGCCGCGATGCTCGACTCGGATCGAGAGCCGTTCCTCTTGCTGACCGAGTGTCCCACGAATCCACTTGACTACAGCTGCGGACGCGCCGCCTTGAACTATTCGGCGAGATAGTCGAAAACGATTTGTAGCTCACGATACTTGTGCTAGTCCCTGACGCCCGTAGTAGCGTTCTTCACAAAGAGGCGGTGACTCATAGTTTGCTGCAAAGTGTTGCACCTCTTCACCAAGCCGCCATAGCTCCTTGCCCGGCAGACTCAAAATATCGCCCTCGCGGCGAGGGGTGAAGAAGTTATCTATGACATCCAGAATTGTCACCATGGTGCATCTCTCTTCCTCGGCGCATGCGCTCACCTGAATTAAGGCATACAGCTGCGCCCCAGGATGGCGGCATGCCCTCAGATGGCACACCAAGCACTGAAGCGTGGGATGCGAAGACCGAATCATATCTACAAGACGCGTCCCCAATGAATGCTATGCGCGCGTGGCAGCGATGACGAGCACACAGTGATGATGGAAACGGTGGAGAGTGAAAACGATCTAATCAGTGTGAACCTGCCGCGCTCCGTTGACCGAAACCATGTGGCCCGCCAGGTCGAGGGTCATCGACGCTATGCTCGGTACTTGTCAGTTCGCAGTGATTAGTGGTAATGCGTTTGAGCTAGTCACCTGGCAGGCCGGGCGCTATGGCCTTGAGCCGTAATGTGGTAATCGGTCACAGACCGGTAAGGGGTCAGGGCAGCAAGGTCAGCGCGGACACGTGGGCCGGGCGCACGATACCGAAGTCGCGACGGTCGAGGGTGACCACCTGGTGGTGGTCGTCGCGGTTGTTGACGACGGCCACGATCGGCCCGGTGTCGACCAGGATCACGCGGCGGTGCCGGGTTCGGTGCGCAGTATCTCCTCGGCCCGCTCTGCCAGATTGGGCTCGGCCGACAGGGTGCCCGCACTGGCGAAAATGCGGACCGGTTCCGGCGCCAACCGTGTCGGGTCGGCTGCGCGTGCAACTGCTCCGCAAGCTGGCGCGCCCGTTCGTCGGTCAGGCCGGTTTCGACGGCGGCGCGTAGCATCTCGCCGATCGCCGCGATCCGATCCTCGGGTACGAGGTCGATCAAGTGGTGTACTTCGTCCCTGGTGGCCATGCCGCCAGTGTCCCACGGCCGACGACCGCTCACCCACCGGCTGTTGACGTTGGCGACACGCAGCTCGCCTGCCGGATCACGACGGGTCTGGATGCGCCGTCGGGCAGGTCGTGCGCGCGCAGCCGTGGTAGGTCGTAGGTGATCTGCCCGCTGGTCATGTGCTCGGGTGCTACCTGAGTTGGGTGTGAGGTGGGTGCGTAGTTCGCGGTTGGAATTGTAGGGATGGTGCGGGTGCCGAGCTGCCGGATCACGCGGTTGGCTTCTTGATGACCTCGTACAGGCTCGTCCAGTTGTCCTTGCCGTGCCCCGCCGCGATGGCGTGGTCATAGTGCGACTTCACGGCGCTGGGCAGCTTAAGGCGACGTCAGGAAGATGTCGAGTTGGGCCTGGTAGAACAACTGGGCAAGCCCGTGGTCCTCGCCGAGGAAGGCGGGCCTGCCGATAAGGCGAAGCGTCTCCTCGTGCGCGTCGAACGCCGCTCGCGATCCGCTATAGAACACGTAGGCGCCGTCCTTGCCCACCAGCGGGGCAGGGACCATGATCCCTCCGGCGACGAAGGATCGTGAACACCCCGGCGTCGACCTGCTCGGTCGCGGCACAGATCCGGACTCGGTAGGCGGCACGGCCGTCGGGCAGCCGGGTGCGGGCAAACACCTCGATCGGCGTGGACAAGTCGAAGGCAACGACCCCGTCCAGAGCGAGAACAGCCACGGTATGCATGGCTACAACGTATGTTGTCACCATATTCCCGATATTCCCGCCAAGCCCTTTTCATGTGCTCTGAGCAGCTCTTTACGCCGTTATCTGACCATCCCTAGCGCGTCGGCGCGAATCAGGCCGCTGGCGAGAATCCGCCGAAAAATGGCAATCCAGCCGCTTCTCGCTGCCGCAAGCGGTGGCTAGCGTCGATGCCAGCGCTCCTGATTCGGGGCTGCGGCCCGCGCAGGGAAAGGACTGGTCCGAGATGCTCGCCCAAGTTGTGTTGTTCGACGGTTTCGACCCGCTGGATGTCATCGCACCGTACGAAGTCCTGCATACCGGCGGCATGCTCACCGAGGGTGCGTTGAGCGTCGAACTGGTCTCGGCCGAGGGGGCAGGTGAGGTTACCAGCGGTACCGGCCCCGTATCCCTGCGGGCAACCGCCCAGCTGGACCCGCAGCGCGCGGACTTGATCGTCCTGCCCGGGGCATCGGGACGGATCTCAGTAGACGACGAGACCAGCGACGCCGAGCGCGCGGACACCATCCCGGTCATCCTGAGCCGCACTCTGCACACGGACCTGCCCGCGCTGCTGAAGGATGCCCTCGACCGGCCAGGACTGACCGTGGCCACTGTCTGCGGTGGCTCGATGGTCCTGGCGATGGCCGGGTTGATCGAAGGCCGGTACGCGACCACCCATCACCTGGGTTTGGATTTGCTGAAGGCCACCGGGGTGCTCGTAGTCGACGATGGTGATCTGGTGACCGGTGCCGGGGTCACCTCGGCCTGGACCTGGGCCTGTACCTGTACCTGCTAGAGCGCGAACTCGGCCCCCGCGTCGCGCACGCGGTCGAAAAACTGTTCGCCCACGAGCGCCGCGGCACCGCCTGGCGCAACCACGGGCCAGCGCCCGAGCAGGGATGGACGCGCATATGAAACCGGTTCTGGTAACCGGGGTGACGGGAGCACGGGTTCCGCTCTGGTGAAGCTGCTTCGCCAGCCAGAGGTGCCGGTCCGAGTGATGGTTCGGCGAAAGACGGATGTAGTTGCGCCGCTCGGACTGGCGTCACCGGCCGTTGGCAGCTGGCTTCTACGCCACCACACCAACGTGATGTTCGTGCGCCAATCGCATTACCGCCGGGGTGGTAATGCCGGTGTCGACGAAGTGACTTGGCGCGCGATCGCCACCGCGTGGTCGGCGAAGCGCTCGTAGTAGCGGCCGATCAGCGCGGCGTCCACCGCCGGTTCTACCCCGTGCGACCAGTCCTCAGAGAACAGGATTTGGAAGATCCGGCGGCGTAGCATGTCCACCTCGTCGTCGGCCTGCGCCAGCCGGGCAGCGGATATCGGGTCTCGGCTCTCGATTGCTGCCGCGGCGTCCTCGGCCAGGCTGGAGGCGAGCGTGCCCATCTGCAGGGACACCGGGCGGAGGTCAGCCGGGATCGGCTCCATCGGGTGCTTCAGCCGCGCGATCTCGGCGATGTGCTGGGCCAGGTTGCACATCCGCTGCAAGTCACCCACCACCTGCATGGCCGCGACCACCATTCGCAGGTCCGTGGCCACCGGTGCTCGCAAGATGAGCAGGTTGAGGCAGTGCTGGTCTGCGTCCTCGCACCGCGCCTTCATCTCGCCCGCGTCGGAGATGACCAACTCGGCAAGCTTCAAGTCGGCCTGATGAAGCGCGACCGAGGCATTGGTCATCAACTGCCCGGCCAGCCGAACGATCCTGGCCAGGTCGCCGATCAGGCTCTCCACCTCGGCGTGGCAGGTCTCTTGTATGGCCTGAGAGCGTCGAGCGTGACCGCCGGTGAGCTGGTTCCACATCACCCGGGCGATTCGCGCAATATCGACTCTGGGGTTGGACCGAAAGCGGCGGCCCTCGTCGGCCATGGTGCCAGGATCACCCCCACCAGCCGTGCTGTCCACACGCTGTTAAGACCGGTCAACAGCGGACACTCAGAGGCGGCCGCGGCGGCACGCGGGTGACCTTTGCGATCTCGTAACGCAGTGCCAGACCGATCTTCACGCCGACGCGCGCCGCAGGCTTCTGTTTCGCTGTCGGTATGCTTTGCAGTATACGCTGATTTCACCGGTGAACGTTGCAGCCTAAAAGTGAACGGGCGAAGTCCGGTAGCCGACCAGAGGATTGCGCCAACCCTGCCAGGGATAGCTAGATCGCCGACGCCGATGGCTGACCATGTTGTTGGGGCGGCCAACGTCAGAACGCTAGCGTTTCGTGGGCGACGATGCGGTCAAGAAGTCCAGTTGAGCCGCCGCCGGTGGTGGGTGCCTCTACGCTGCTGACCGTGGTTTCGACGATGCGAGTACTGGCGCCCACCGTCCTGGTCTCAAATCGTATTTACACGTTAATCAGGTGGTGATCTCCACCGTCTAGCTTGGGCTTGGACCATCGCTGTCGGCGCATTTATCAATTAAATTGGTTGCGGTATGTGCTAAAACGAGCGTTCTTCGCGCCAGGGAGCACAACTTCCCTTTGGATTCTTTTTTACCCTCGAGGCGTCGGCAATCGGGCTGCTATCGATGCTACTTCGCCATCCTGGCTTCCGCCTTGGCAGTTCACTCGTTGTTTGCTACCGGTTAGCCGTTCGGTCCTTGCTTCGTCATGTCTGCGACCAACGATCGGGCACATGGCGCGGGTGGAGTACTACCATGATGTGGCCGCACCCCAGGCTCGCGAATTGCTACCCGCCGCCTTCGCGGTCGTGCGCAATGGCTTGGGCCAGGTCCTGTTGGTGCGCCGCGCCGATGACGGGTATTGGGAGTTGCCCGGAGGGCGGGTTGAAGTCGGGGAGTCCGCCTCGGCGGCGGCTGTGCGTGAAGTCGCCGAGGAGGCAGGTGTGGTGATCAAGGTCACTGGGCTGGCCGGGGTATACAGCGATCCGGGCCATGTGCTGGCCTATCCCTGCGGGGGCGGAATTTATCAGCAGTTCGCGGTGTGCTTCCACGCCTTCACCCCGGTCCGCGACGCCCGGCCCGATGGCAACGAGACAAGCGCCGCAGCGTGGTTTGATCCCGAGCAAGCAAGGCAGCTGGTCATGCACCCAGCCATGCGTCAACGTTTGACCGACGCACTAGTCGAGCCCAACCGGGCGCACTTCGACTAGGCACCGACGAATGCACCATCCGCACCGCCGGGTCCAAATCGACCTCAGGCACACGAAACTGAGCAGTGACAAATGGCAGCGTCACCGTAGCGGTACGGACCGGGTCTGATCGCGTTGTCATTTGCTGTTGACTCCACTAACTCTACCAACGGCTTCCACGACTCCACCAACTCGATCACGGCGGTCGTGGCCGCCCGAGTGTTACACGGGATTCAACTCCTCGCATTCCTCGTGGTGGGCACGGCAGTCGCCCCCGGCTTTACCACACACATTACTGGTGCGAATCCCAACGTCGCCAGCAGGCCGCCCATGACCCGTCCGAATTGGTGAATCAACGGTGCTAATTATATAGAATCATCGCGAAGAGGTGGTTCAGGTGTGGCAAATGCCGCGATTATCCTTGCTGCCTTTTCCGGGCTTCCACACCATAGGAACCGGCGAGCAGCTTAAGTCGACCTGTGCTTGGGTGGTTTGGGCGGGATAGGGGTGTGGCTGCGACCCGTTGGCTGTCGCTGGAGGGGGCGTCATGGTGGGCAAGGGGCTGGCCACGGGACGTCAACGCAGGGTCATCCGGCTCGGATATCCGGCCGATGGACGGGTAGCACACCCGCCTTGCGATGGCCACCGCGTGATCAGCGAAGCGCTCATAGTAGCGGCCGATGAGGACGGCGTTGACTGCCGGTTCCACGCCATAGGACCAATCCTCGGCGAACAGGATGCTGAACAGGTGACGGCGCAGCGTGTCCACCTCCTCGTCCGCTTCGGCCAACCAATCACCGGATAGCGGATCCCAATGCTCGATCGCGGTCGCGGCGTCCCCGGCGAGCTGGCTGGCGAGCAGACTCATCCGGGCTAATACCGGGCGGACGGGGCTGGACATCATCGGGTTCGGGTGCTTGAGCCGGGGAATGATGGCGATGTGCCGTGCGAGGTTGGCCATCCGCTTCAAGTGGCCCACCGCGTGCACGGCTGCGACCACCACCCGCAGGTCCCCGGCGACCAGGGGTTGCTGCATGAGCAGGGCGACGCAGCGCTGCTCCGTATCATCAAGCGATGCAGTCATCTGGTCACATTTAGCGATGGCCACTCCAGCAAGTGCGAGATCAAGCTGGTGCAGCGCGATCGCTGCGTTGGTCATCGTTTGGCCGGCCAGCCGGACCATCCTCGCGAGATCGGTAATCAGCTCACCGAGTTCGGCGTGGAACGTGGCCCGCATGACTCCACCTTCTCCATCCGATACGTCGCATGAAACACCCTGCCACTAGCGCACTGCACTGATCATTTTCATATCAGTGGACACCTTACCGGTCTGCTTAGCACATGTGGAGCGCAGTCTGAAAACCCCACGGTAGAGGATGTGACGGTGGACGTGTTAATCACCGCGTGGCACGCCACGAACACAATTCGTAACGAGGGCACAGACGACACGACCTAAGGATGAAGCCGGCCGGCCGACGCTAACACCGTTCGCGATGCACTCCGTCATGCTGGTTGAGCTGTGCGCGCTGGATGATGCGTCGCGGGTGACATGCTACAGGAAAGGGGCAGGAGTCGCACTTCTGCGGGTGAAACGTTGATAGCCCTGATCATTATACTTGGGCTCTTCGGGCTGCGTAGGTACTGTTGCATTGACAGAAGACAGACACAGTTGGAAATGGTTGGTGCACCGGAGCGCAGGCCAGCACAATTGATGTCACGCGATCCGAATACGAAGCGGCCCCCGCCCGGACCATCGGGTTGGGGGCCGTTTCCTCGTTCAGGGAGGCGGTTTTCGAGTTAGCTCGCCGAGTTAGGTCGGTGGTGAGCAAGTTAGGTGGGTCTGATGCCCCTATAGATGTCAAGCCGCTGACGGCTCGGCTTGGGGTGGGGAGGTGATGATCTGATAGATCTCCCGGGCGAGGTAGCGCTTTAAGCAGCGGATGGCTTCGCGGCGGGTTTTGC
>JALZHU010000398.1 GCA_030860695.1 Actinomycetota bacterium | reverse complement strand
CCCGGGCGGTCGGTGGGGTGGGCGGTTCCGCCTGGGCGAGGGGGGCGGTGGGCGACCCCGCCCGGGCGGACGAGTTGGGCGGGTTCGCGTGGGCGGGCGCCGGACTGGGCGACAGCTCGCCATCGGGACGGGTGGGCTGGCCCGCCTGGGCGGACCCGGGGGTGATCCAGTCGCCCACCCTGGGCGGCAGCGAACCGATAACGTCCGCCCGGTCGGCTACCGTGAAGCTCGACCCACCCCGACCGGCCGCGTGGTGTCCATTCAGCGGGGCGGCCACGGTGAACGCGGGGCGTACCGTCGGCTCCCGTGTGGTCCGCTCTGGGACTGCTGGGCCTGGCGGTGCTGGTGATCGCGCTGGTGTCCCTGGTGCTGGGGTTGCTGTTCCCGCCGGGCGGTCCGCCTTCCTAGCCTGCTCGGCTGCCCAGTAGACGAACGCGGTCAGCTTGTCGTGGCAGTCGGTCACCGCCTCGGCACCGAGGAACACCACCAGCGGCGGCACCGAGTGCAAGATGACCCCGGCGGCGTTGCCGGCCGCCCAGGATTCCCAGGTGTTCATCGTGTAGATGGCGGCCAGCAGGGACCACTTCGCGACCTGCGGCCATGCACCGAGCCGGATCTGACCCGGCGCCACGCGTCGCTCAGCGACCAGGATCCCGAGCAGGATCAGCGACACGGTGGGATCGAGCACCCACGCCGCCCACCAGCCCAGCGATTCGGGGCCTACCTGGTCGGTGCGTGCGGCGAATTGTTGGACGTTGACCATGGTGAACAGCAGCCCGAGGATGATGCCGCCCCAGATCATCCGGTCGACCAGGGTCCGGGTGCGCTCGACTTTCAGGGCCACCACGTCGGGGTGGGTCTGCCAAGCGCGGATCTCGGCGGCCTCAGCGGCCTGGGCGGCGAGACGCTGACCGGGGGTCAGGGGGTTGCTCACGTCGGCCCCCCGACCAGGCGGTGGTGTCATCCCAGCCACTCCCCGAGAGCGTCGAACAGCTGTTTGGCGGCCGCCTCATTGAGGACGATCACGCAGGAGCCATCCACGTGGGGATCTAGCACAATGTCACCGTTGACCCTGCTGACGCGCAGGTTGCAGAAACCGGCCGCGCCGTGGATCCGGCACGTGGTGGGAATCGTGCGCCGATCACGGCTGTCCGGTGCGTCCATCACTGGCCCCTCCTTTCGGTGGAGGCGTCGCCCGGCCCGGCCCCGGGTGGCGGCAGACCGGGCGACCAACGCCGGCCACACCGACGTCCCATCGAGAGTAAGCGATGGCACGTCACAATGTCATGTGCCGTCAGTGTGACGTACCATCGATACCGTTATGCTGCGTGACCATGGCAGGTCCGACCGTGCGACGCCGCCAGCTCGGGAAACAGCTGCGGCAACTCCGCACTGACGCCGACGAGACCCGAGAGCAGACCGCGGTCGTCCTCGGGTGCTCACCAACCAAAGTCACCTATCTGGAAAGCGGTCGAAATGTGATCGGGAAAACCGAGCTGATCGTGTTGCTGCAGCACTACGGCGCGGAGGACAAGTTGGCGACCTTGGAAGAGCTGCGGCAGGAAGCCGGGAAGCGGGGTTGGTGGTCCACCGCGCGACTCCCGGAATGGCTCGCCGCTTACGTTGGGCTGGAAACTGAGGCGTCATCGGTACGAAGCTTCGAGACCACCCTGCTCCCCGGTCTGCTCCAAACCGAAAGTTACGTCCGAGAGGTGCACCGGCTCCGCGGGCACCTGAGCAGTGACGATCTAGAACGGCGGGTGAAAGCGCGGCTACGTCGACAGGATCGGCTCACCAGCAGCGACCCACTGCAACTATCAGCGGTGATCTCCGAGGAGGCCCTGCTGCGGTGCGCACGGCAACCCAGCGTGGCCGATGAGCAATTCCGGCAGTTGGTGAACTGGGCGCAGCTACCGAATATCGAGATCCGGGTGCTGCCACTGGACGCCGGCCTGCACAGCGGCATGCAAGGGGCGTTCACTCTGCTGTCATTCCCGGAGGGGCTGCTCCCGGACGCTGGGTGGCAGGAATACGCGCTAGGCGGCCATGTCATCGACGACGAGGCGGACGTGGCCTCGCTGTCTACGCTTTATGACGAGCTCCGCGGTCAGACCCTCGGTAGCGACGAGAGCCTGACCCGGATCGCGGAGCTCATCGACAACGGTTGAAAGCAGACAAGGGAGCATCAACGATGGATGGCTTTGCCCGCCTTCAGTGGAAAAAGAGTACCCGCAGCGGTGGCAACGCGGCCTGTGTCGAAGTTGCTGACCTGCCCGGCGACGGCCGGGCTGTGCGGGACAGCAAGGACCCCCACGGCGCGGTGCTGGTGGTCAGCGCAGCGCAGTGGGCAGCGTTTACCATCAGTGTCCGCGACGGGAATCTCAGCTGAGGTTCCCCATCCCGATCCCGGACCGGTCCACCCGGCCCCATCCTGATCGGGACCCTGGTGCCCCCAGTTCCCGCGGCTCGGGCTGGGGGCACCGTCACGCTCGCTGATGTCGTCGTGCGCATGGCTACCCGTGTCGTCCGACAGATGCGTGTCCGCCACCGCGGACAAATGCCATCCCACCCCCGGTAGAGATCAATCGTCCGTTACTTGATATCCGGGGGTTTCCCATGACGACCACCTGCCGCTGCAGGGCAATCGAAAACCGCATAGATCACGCTCGCCACCTGATGAGCAGATTGGACGACCGGGTGCAAGCCGTGCACGAGGCAAAAGCCGGGCTAGCTGAGGCGATCACCGAGGCGGAGTTCGTGCTGCGCGGCGTGCGCGAACATTGCCGCTGCGGTGGTCAAGCCGTCAAAGAGACACCTGAGGGAGACTGGGACCCATCTTGATCGCTGAACCGTTCCCCGAAGGAACGCTTAAACGATCAACGTTTCCACCCTTCGTTCTGGGGTCTGCCCCGGTAAATGGTTCTCGTTAGGAACCATTTTTGGCCTGCCAACCCTAGATCCTCGCCTGCGGCGTTGGCGTCCTTGACCACCTGGTCAATGTCCACGCCAGCGAGCGCGTCTCTGGTTCGGCGGGCTTCATGGATTGCTTTGTAGGCAGCCGATGGACTGGTGCCAAGTAGGTCCGGCACGTTAGTAGCGGGCCGCGAGCTGGTAGAGGCAGATAAAACCTTCCCGTCTGGAAGGTTTTCCGGTCGCCCTCGTGCGGCGATCGAGCCGTCCGCTTGGCCTTGGTCCACGAAGTCCGCGAGTAGGATCATGGCTTTGGCTTTGACCGCGGTGGCGTAATTCACGGTTTCGGTGCCCAGACCAATGGTTCTCGTCAGGAACCATTTTTGGAAGGTCTCGGCGCGACCGTTGACCTGGTGCGGCGGGTGGCCTCGGATGATCCAGTAACCATCGATCTACTGGATCAAGCATTGCAACGGCCAGCCCACCTCCATGCCGGCGGCAGCGACGTGGACATTGTCCACATCACGCCCCGTCCTGACGGGAACCGTTCCGATCGTGCGCTGCGCAAGCTCCGTAAAGACGCGCCCGAGCTGCACGCTGAGGTCCTGGCTGGGCGGCTGTCAGCGCACGCCGCGATGGTCCAAGCCGGCTACCGGCCCCGCACAGTCACGGTGCGGTTTCCTGTCGAACTATCTCCCAGAACTCGGGGAGATGCCCGAATTTGTTTTTGAGGGTGTTCCACTCCCGCTCCATGTGGGCCAGTCGGATGCGGGTGATGATGGGGTCCTCGACGGGCTTGCTGGTGGGGTCATACGCGACTGGGGTGCCGTCTTTGGTGGACTGTGTGGCTGCGAGTTGCTTCCGGAGAGAAGAACCGGGGGCATAGACGACCCGGAACGACTTACCCGCATCCGGGGAGGGCGTTGCTGGTTCGTACACCACCTGGAAGACAGTTTTCTTGG
>JALZHU010000119.1 GCA_030860695.1 Actinomycetota bacterium | reverse complement strand
ACGACCATGCGCTTGGTCTGGCCCCGTCGGCGGGCGGCCTCCCGTCGGTCGGCGTGTATGTAATCCCTCTGTTGGTGGAGGAGCTGCCGGCGGGCGGCTTCGACTACGACCGTGACGACCATCGCCTTGTCCTGCGGGTGCCGGCGGTCAGCCGGGCGGACATGGCGGCAGCTCTGGTGCAGCCCGAGTTCGCGGAGTTCGCGGCGGCGCTGGTGGTGCTGACGATCCGGCCGGGGCCGGGAGTGGCGAAGTACGGTCCGCGCCATGTGGGACGATGGCGGTGGACGTCGGCATCGCGGCGCAAAATCTGTACTTGGTGACAACGGGGCTGGGTCTGGCCGGGTGCGCGATTGCCGGCTTCCGGGATGATGTGATCAGCCGGCTGCTCCGGCTGTCGGAGGACGAGATCCCAACGCTGCTGTTCGCGGTCGGGCCGCAGCCTGATCCGGTATGAGCCTGCCCAGTGCTGGCTGTGTCAGTGCGGCAGGGGCAGGAGCCGGGCAGGCCGTCCGGCTAGCTGGGCTGGCATGCGGGTACCGCCGAGGTAGGGGTAGGCGGCGGGGGCGTTGTTGTAAAGACCGGGGACGATCACGCGGGCGACGTGAAGCCCGGCGGCCCGTACGTCGTCGGTGGTGACGTCGACGGCAATCACCGGGAAGCCCTTCTCCGTGAGCAGGCATACCGTGTCGGTGAACGGGTCGGCCGTGCCGGTCGCGGTGTCATCCAGGGGGCGGGGCGGTACGAGCGCGGTGGTGAGTTCGCGGGTGAAGCCGGCCTGGACAGTGGGGTCGAGGTGCAGCTGTAAATGGCACCCTGGGTCGGTGACATCGCGCAGGTCGGCCCGGTAGAGCCGGCTGTACGCGCGGTCGGCGCACCAGGGTTTGAGGGGGCTGTCGGCGGTCGCGGCGACCCGGGAAAGCGCGCTGGCGGGATCGTCAAGGTCCCGGACGACCATCTGATCCCGTACGGCTTCGGCGAGCGCCTTCAAGGCGGCGTCGGCAGGGTCGGGCCGGCACGACAGCCCGAGGGTGATGTAGTGGTCAATGTGATCCTCGACCAGCGCACCGATGACCGGCAAACCGAAGTCGGTGGGGAATCTGAGGAAGTGAGTGGTGAGTGCGTCCGTGGGGGAGGCGGCGAGGGTGTCGAGCCAGCCGGGCGGCTGCAGCGGGATGAGGTTCCCGCCTCCCGTCCAGCCGAGGGTGACGGCATCTCGTTCGACCAGCTCCTGCAAAGCGCTCCAGCGGGCGGCGGCGGCGGTGGGCCCGGTTGCGATGCCTCCGTACGCGGACACCGAGATCCTGGGCTCCGGCGCGACTGACGGGCCGCGATAGTAGGTGACCCAGACAAGGAAGGCGGGTACCCACACAGGCTCACCCGTGGCGAGATTTTCTCCGAGAGTCCAGCGGACGCGGGTGTGGTGGGTAATCGGAACAAACGGGAAGCCGGGGAGGGCGTACTGCTCCGGAGCGTAGAGCGCGAGGATGGTCGGGTCGATCGCTGGCTCCGCGCGATGCTGCATCTCCTCGTACGTAGCGAAGGTCAGGCGGTCCAGCGGAGGCACCAGGTTCCCGCAGTAGCGCTCCACGGCTTCACCGATCGCCGCTGCATGGGCGGCGTCCTCGTCCCATGCGGCGCAGCCCGCGCCGGACGGGTCGCTGGGCCAGGGACTGAAGGTGGTGGTGTCGGAGATCCGGCTGGCGACTGAGCGGAAGGCGGCGGGCAGGTGCGGATGTAGCTGGAGCCGTTCCAGGCGCCGAATGATGCCGGTCCGTGGGTCGATGAGCGTGTCGAGGTTCATGCAAACGGGAGCGGGTCGCGGACCAGGTTGTCTTCGGTGAGGGGGTGGGGAATCCAGCCCCGCGCGTGCGGCTCCTGGTAGAGCCGCCGACCGCCAAGGTAGGGAAAGGCCGCTGGGGCGTTGCCGTACCAGCCGGGAACGATGACGCGGGCGACGTGGAGTCCGGCTGCCGCGACGTCGCTGGTGGTGATGTCTGCGGTGAGGACGCGCTGTCCTTGAGCGGCTAGCGCCGCGAGGCAGCTGGCGAGCAGGTCGCCGGCGACTTCGGGGAGTGGGGCGTCGGCGGTTAGCGGCGCCAGCCGGTCGGGGTCGAGCCGGTCGAGCGTGACGGCGTGCATCCGGGGGTCGAGGTAGATCTGGGCGTGGGTGCCGAGGTCGTGGAGGTCGCGCCGGTCGGTGCGGTAGTCGTCGAGGTAGCGCCGGTCGGGACGGTGCGGCTTGTACGTCTGCGTCTCGGCGATTCCTCGTTCTGCCGCCTGGTAGATGTTGCTGTAGGGGTCGAGCAGCTCGCGCGCGAGCGTGAGGATCTGTAGGGCTTCCGTGACGGCCTTGATCGCCGCAGCCGGGGTGGTGGCACGGCAGGCGCTGCCGAAGGCCAGCACGTCGTGCTGGCGGTCACGGACAAGTGCCCCGACGACCGGGGCAATTCCGGTCGACGGTAACAGCCACAGCGAGTACGTCAGTGCGTCCGCCATGGGATCGGCGAGTAGGGGACCGAGGTTGGGGCAGCGGTGTAGCTGGACGGGGACGGCTTGTGCGCCACTGTGCCACCACAGTGTGACCGCGTCGCGCTCGATGACTTCGAGCAGCGCGGTCAGGATCGCTGCGTTCTGCGTGGGACCAGCGGCGATACCGGCGTACCGGACCGGGGTGATGGCTGGTTCGGGCGGCCTGCGGAAGGTGCGCCTGTTCAGGTGGACGAGTTGGTCGGGGACCAGCACGTCTTCCCCGGTAATCAGATCGCGGGTGCCGATCCAGGTGAGGCGTAGTTCTGATGTGTACCGGGTGAAGGGAAAGCCTTGAGTGGCGTACTGCCGGTCGGAGTACAGGGTCAGCTCCGCCGGATCGAGCACGGTGTGGTCCCGGCGGGCCAGCGTCGTCCCGGTCTCGTACTGCAGATCGTCAGGAACCGCGTTGCCGCAGTAGCGTTCGACGGCTTCACCGAGCGCGGCGGCCGCCGCCGACTCCGGGTCACCGAGCGCGGCTCCGTACGCCAGCCGGTCGGCGAGCCAGCCGGCGAAGGTTTCGGTGTGGGCGACATCGGCGCCGACGCTGATGTAACTTGTAACTGCGGGGAAGTCCCGGCTGCAGGGGCAGGGTGACGAGCCGCTTCACGAGGCCAGTGCGGGGGTCGACGAGCAGGTCGGCGGGGGTCATGTCGAGTCTGCGAGCGGCAAATGCAGGCGGCTGTCCACTCCGGGGCCGCGGAGGATGGTCTGGGTGGTCGGCCCCTTGGGCAGACCGCGGTAGCGGTCGGGACCGCCGAGGCTGCGGGCGAGTTCGGGGAAGTAACTGCTCGTGATCTCCAGATGAAGTCGGGCACCGGGCGAGACTGTGGCGCTCGTTGGGGTGAGCTCGATCCGGACGAAATGGTCGCCGGGGGCCTCGGTAGTGACGCATCCCCAACCGAGCGCGTTGCGGCGGCCGCCCGGATCCTCGTGCAGCAACCGCGCGATCCAGTCGGTGTCGGGCTGGTCGGTACGAACGTAAAGCTCGACCTGCGGGATCCCGCTGATGGTCAGGGGTTGGGCCAGGGCGGGGATGGAGTAGCGCTGAAGGTCGGAACGCCTTTCGGGATCCTCGCCGCCGCAGCGCGGCGCGGAGGGGAAGGGGTCAGTCGGGTCGTAGCGAAAGGTGTCGGCTCCGGCCTGTCCAGAAGGGTCGTCGACCAGCCGGCTGTGGCAACCGAGGTGGAGGATCCACTCGTCGGTCGGGTTCGGCCAGTGGGCAGCCTCGATCCAGCGCTGCGCCCCCTGAACGAAGACGCGGGCGCAGGTCGTGCCTGCCGGAGCCGAGCCGGTGATCCAGAGCAGGTAGAAGGTTCCCAGCGGGAACCGGCCGCGGGCGTCTGAGGTGTGTGCGACGTCGAGCCTATGAGTCCACGGGCCAATGACGAGCCGCTGCGCCGGTCGCGGAACGACCGCGGTCCCAGCGGTCCACCAGTGACGCAGAGTGGCGCGCAGTAGCGAATCGTACCACCCACCGACGTGCAGTGCAGGCACCCGGACCGCGGCGATGTCGTCGTCGCTCAGGGCGCCAGGAGGTCGCACCCGGGGGCCGTCGTCGATGACCTGCTGCCAGCCAGGCAGTTGCAGCCGATCCGCCAGGTCGGTGAGGGGCAGGGTGTCGAGTAGGTCGGGCTCACTTGCCAGGAGCATTTCGTACCGTCCGTGGCGGCTGGTGCGGGCATCGCCGTGCCGACCCACCAGCCGGTGTGGTCGTCGAGCCGCAGGACCCCGCTGGGGTCGAACTTCACCCGTTCCAGACCCATCGCGGGCACAACACTGATCACCCGGCTTACGGCGGTGGGCCGTTCGGCGGCGACAGCCCAGGCGGTGAAGGCCGCATAGGAGCCGCCATAGGCCACGATGCCTGCTGCCCATTCCTGCTCGGTGAGCCAGTCGACGGTGGCGGCGCCGTCGGAGCGTTCGTGATGGTAGGGGATGAACGCTCCGTCGGAGTCGTAACGGCCGCGGACATCCTGGACGACGCAGGCGATTCCGTGACGGCACCAGGCGAGGGCTTCGTGCAGGTGAGCCTTCCGGTCATACGGCGTGCGTAGCAGCACCACGGGCACCGATGCGTCGCTGGCCGGCCGGTAGATGTCGGTGGCTAGCCTGATCCCGTCGGCGACCGGTATGCCGCGGCTGGCCTCGACCCGTGGCGCCGCGCTCATTCATCGTCCAGAAGGCCGACCTGAGGCAGTAGCAGTACCGGGTGCCGCCACCAGCGGCCGTTGGTCACATCCACCTCGACCTCGTGGTTTTCCGACGGAGGAGAGCGGCCGTCCAGCCAGGCCAGGACGTCGGCGGCCAACAGAGCTGCGGTGAGTCGCGCCCCGGGTCGGGAAAGCGTGGGCAGCGGTGGAGCCGGAGGTGTCTCCAAACTGCGCCACCAGTCTTTGAGCTCGTCCGGCGCTCCGCAGGCGGCTAGCCGACGGGCCCGGAGGTCCCGGTAGGAGGCGGTGCGCTGCGGCAGCCAGAACGGGCCGAGAAAGATTCGGTCGCCTTCGAAGTGGCTGTGGTGCCACGGAATCGGGTGCCGGCGCAGTGTCCGGTCGAGGGCGCGCCAGCGGGTGTCCGGCAGCCACCCTACGCAGCTGACCAGCAGGTCCGGTTCGCCACCGGACCGGGAAAAGGCGAGGTGTTCTTTCTCACCGAGGTACTCGACGGTTGCCACGCCGGTCAGCAGTTCGACGAGAGCCGCCGCTACGGGGTGGGTTCCGGTCACGGCGACACGTGCCGACGACCGCGTGCGGGATGCCGCGCCGGGGACTTTCGCAGGCTCCAGCCAGTCCTGCCGGGAGAACAGGTCAAGTAATTGCGTGACGCCGGGTTCGTGCCCCGGTGTCGGCAGCTCGTAGAGCAGGGATTGCGCCGCAGTCAGTACCGCGCCGGGAGCGTGCACCTTCGCCAACGCTCCATCGGCGGTGCGACACCGCCAGGTGCCGTCCCCGGCCGGGTAGAGATGGTAGCCGGCGCGCAGCCGGGGAGTGGGCGCAATAGTGCTCGTCATAAAGGCTCCGCCTGCGCGGGGAGGAACAGCACCGCTCCTCCCCGCGGCCTTATCGGTCGGCGATCAGGGCTGCTCGGTCTCCTCGGGATCTTCATTCCAGGCGAACGGGTTGTGGGCCAGGGCGTTGGCCTTGGACAGCGCTGGCATCACATCGATTTCGGGGACGATCTCGAGGTGGACTTCTTCGCGGATCTCTTCGCTCATGAGCACTCCTCATGGATAGCGGTGGGCGGGCTACCCCCGGCCACTGTGACGTCAGGTCCGGTGCCTGCGCCAGGCCGGAAGTGGGTGCCGCGGCCCACCCAGTAGAGCAACGACCACGGACAGGATCAATAAGTTATTGCAAATAATTTGTAAAAGCACACTGTTCCTTCTGATCACCTCTGCTGGCGTTTCATCACTGGGCATCGGTCGCGTCGATCCGTCGCAGGGGACCGAACAGGCCAACCACGAAGCTGGCCCCGACCCCGAGGCTCCCCACGACTAGCGCGGTCCGGACTCCAAACGCCGAAGCCAACGCGCCGCCGATGGCCGCGCCGAACGGGTGGCCTCCCCAGGCGATCATCCGAGCGACGACGTTCACCCGGCCCCGCAGCTCGTCGGGTGTCGCGCTCTGCCGGTAGGTGATCCCGTTGATGACGGCCAGCTGGCATGCGGCGAGGAAACCGAAGTACGCCACGAGGGCCGTCTCGAAATGGTCGATTGCCGCCATGACCCCCAGGCAGGTCCAGCTGAGCCCGAAACCGGTCAGGCTGATCCAGGGGACGGGCACGTGTCGCCGTACGTAGGGGAAGGCCGCGCTGGCCATGAGCGCGCCGGCCGAGCCCGCGCTGAAGAGCAGACCGATGCGCCAGTCGTCGCTCTCGAGACCGAGTTGGTGCACGCCGTATACGATGAGCAGCCCTACCGCGGCGCCCAGGCTCGCACTGAGCCCGAAGCCGAGCATGGTGAGCGCCCGGATCATCGGATGCTGCCACAGGTAGCGGAGTCCCTCGCCGATCTCCGCCCGCATCGAGGCGCCACGGTGGACCGGCGCGGATCCGCGAAGCGGGCGGCGAACGCTGAGCAGTAGCAGGCCCGAGATGAGGTAGCTGGCGGCGTCGACGGCCAGGGCCTGCTCCGGTCCGATTATCGTGGCCAGCAGCCCGCCGAGCGCCGGTCCGGCGATGTGCGCGACGCCGTCGGTGGCCTCGAACGTGCTGATCGCCGCCACCAGCCGGGGCTGCCCGACCAGAGCCGGTAGCGCGCCGAAGTTCGCGGCGTCGAAGAACACGAAGGCGGTCGCCGATCCCAGGGCCACCGCATAGATGTGCGGAAGTGTCAACACGTCGAACGCCGCAGCCACCGGCGCACTGCCCACAAGCGCGGCACACGCCAGCTCACACCCGACCATGAGGCGACGGCGGTCGGACCGGTCGGCCACCGCCCCGGCAACCAGACCGATCAAGAGGTACGGCGTCGCCGCGATGGCGACAATCGCCGCCGTGTGCGCCGCCGAACCGGTGCGCTGGAACACGAGGATCGGAAGGACGACGTAACTGACCGTGGTCCCGGTGACGGTGACGGTGTGGGCCAGCCAGAACCGGATGAACGGGCCGTCCTCCCGCAGCCGGCCCAACCCGGGGTTGACCTTGCCCTCCTTCCGCTCGGCGGTCACCTGCGACTGGCGGCCAGCGGTGCCCGTGTGGGCTTCCCCGCGGTGCTCGCTGGACGTCGGGTACCCGGACCGCTCATCGCCAAATCTTCCCTCTTGCTGGCAGATGGCAACAAGCTTACCGTTTACCCACCACTGTCGGGGGACGACCGGAAGGGGTTCCTGGTGACAGCCCGTCGCTATCCGCTGGCCGCAGTCTTCGCAGGTTGCGTCACCCTGCTGGTCGGCTGCAGTAGCCAGGCCCCCGCGCCCGCTCCAGCCACCCCTGCGCCGAATGGTGCCGCGACGACGGCCGGCTTCCCACTGGAGATCACCAACTGTGGCCAATCGCAGAGGTTCGATGGTTCACCCACGAAGGCCGTCTCGCTCGACCAGATCACGACCGAGCTCATGCTGCACCTGAACTTGGGCCAGTCGATGGCCGGTACGGCTTACCGGACCGGGGAGATCTTCGCGGGCGGTGCCGGGTTCCCGAGCTTGGTCGACGCGTACGCGAAGGTCCCGGTCCTCGCCGAGCAGTACCCCTCGCAGGAGGTCCTGCTCAACGCCGCGCCGGACTTCGTCACCGGCAACGCCGACACCTACACCTTCGGGCCGACTACGGAAAGGGGAACCGGGTTCACCCGCGAGGACATGGCGGCGCAGGGAATCAAGACCTACACGTTCCTGTGCGAGGGCGAGACCGCGACCACCGACCTGTTGCTCACCCGCTTCGAGGAGTTCGGCCGGATCTTCGGCAAGGGCGAGGAGGCCAGGGCCCTAGTCGAACAGGTCCGGAACTCACTTGCCGCGACCGAAGCCGTCCTCGCTGGCGCTACGCCGGTAAAGACGTTCTGGTACTCCTCCGGGACCGGACCGCTCAGGACTTACGGCGGCGGCGGGCAGTTCGCCAACGGTCTCAAACAAAGCGGCGGGCAGGGAATTTTCGACGAACTGCCCAGCTTCCCAACGCCGGAAGTGACCGCTGAGCAGGTGATCGCCCGCAACCCCGATGCGATCATCATCGTCGACGAGGGCCGCCTCGGCGGAAGCGACGCCCCCGACGTCGCCGCGAAGAAGGACTTCCTCGTCTCGACCCTCGGCCCTGGAGTGAACGCGATCAGAAACGACCGGTTTTGCTACATAGATTTCCTCGGCTTCTCGACCGGCCCGCGCCTCGCGGCCACGGTGGCTTCCACCGCCTCCTGCCTACACCCTGAGCTGGACTTCAACTAACGGTGCCCACGAGGTCAGAGCTGACCAGCGCCGGTGACTCCGCCACAACACGAGCCCCGGCGCGATCAGTGGGCACAGCGAATGCCACCAGCGGGATGAGGGTCCGGCAGGACCGACGCAGGTTCCGGTGGGTCCTCGTCGGCATGACCGCCGCCCTGCTGCTCACCATCACCGCAGGCGTCAGTCTGGGTGCCGTCGCGATTCACCCGCTCGACGTGTGGGGAATCGTCGCCCACCGCCTCATCCCCCGAATCTTCACCGACGTCAGCTGGACCGCAGCCCACGACCAGATCGTCTGGGGTCTCCGCTTACCCCGGGTGCTTCTCGGTGCCCTGGTCGGCGGCGGCCTGGCAGTGGTTGGGACAGCTCTGCAGGCGCTGGTGCGCAACCCGCTGGCCGACCCGTACGTTTTCGGCATCACCTCGGGTGCGTCGGTTGGTGCAACCGCCGTCCTCATCTTCGGCGTGACGATCCTGGGCCAGCAGTCGGTGTCCGCGGCGGCCTTCCTGGGTGCGGTGGTGGCCTTCGCCCTCGTCCTGCTGCTGGCCCGGCTCGGCGGCGGGCTCTCGCCCGCCCAGCTCATCCTGGCCGGTGTCGCGGTGGCCTACATGATGTCCGCGCTCACCAGCTTCCTGGTGTTCATGGCCCGTAGCACCAGTGACCAGGGCATCGCCCAAGCCGTGCTGTTCTGGCTGCTCGGCAGCCTCGGTGGAGCACGGTGGGATCAGCTGGGCCTGCCGGCCGCTGCCGTCGTGTGCGGGACGCATTGCTGGTCCTGCAGGCCCGCTCGCTCAACGCCCTGCTCGTCGGCGACGAGACCGCCGCCACCCTCGGCGTCGACCTCCGGAGGTTCCGCCGGCAGCTCTTCGTCCTCTCCGCCCTGCTCACCGGTGTCATCGTTTCCGTCGCAGGCGGGATCGGCTTCGTCGGCCTCATGGTCCCGCACACTGTCCGCATGCTCGTCGGTGCCGACCACCGTCGCGTGCTGCCGGTCGCCATGCTCCTGGGCGCGACCTTCATGATCTGGGCCGACGTGCTGGCGCGGACCGTGGCAAGCCCGCTGGAGCTTCCGATCGGCATCGTCACCGCCCTGTTCGGGACCCCGTTCTTCGTGCTGATCATGCGACAGCGAGGAAAGGCCCTTCGGGCGGGCGGCCGATGAGGCTCACCGCCGCCGGGGTGACGGCGGTGATCGACGGATACACCATCGTGTCCTCCGCGCACATCGAGGTCGGCGAGGCCGAGATCGTCGGCCTGGTCGGACCCAACGGCAGCGGGAAGTCCACGTTGCTGCGCTGCATCTACCGCGTCCTGCGGCCGCACGCGGGATTGATCGGTGTCGACGGCGATGACGTCTGGAAACTCTCGGCCCGGACGGCGGCTCGACGCACCGCGGTCGTCGTGCAGGAACCACCCAGTGACTTCGACTTCGCCGTACGGGACATGGTCATGATGGGCCGTGCCCCCCACCTCGGCCTGCTCGAGCGCGGCACCGAGACCGACGACCGGATCGTGGACGAGGCATTGGCACGGGTCCGGGCGACCGACTTCGCCGACCGGGGCTTCCTCACCCTCTCAGGTGGCGAGAAGCAACGCGTCTTACTCGCGCGGGCTTTGGCCCAGCAGAGTCGCCTGCTCGTGCTCGACGAACCCACCAACCACCTCGACATCCTCCACCAGCTCGAGGTGCTCGAGCTTGTCCGACAGCTCGGGGTCGCCACGCTCGCCGCACTTCACGACCTCAACCTCGCCGCCGCCTACTGCGACCGCATCTACGTCCTGTCAAAGGGAGACGTGGTGGCCTCGGGGAGACCCGAGGACGTCCTGACACCGCAGCTTGTGCACGACGTGTTCGGGGTGGGTGCAGCGCGTTCGGTGCATCCGGTGACGGGCAAGGTCCAGCTTGCCTTCCACGCGCCGCCTGAAGGCCACGGACGGAGCTAGAGGTGCGTCGAAGCCGAGGCCGGAGCAGCCAGCGCGGTCAGAGCCCGATGATCAGCGAGCATCTTGAGCCATTGGTGTTCGCCGCAAGCGGACACGCGAGCTCCATGTGGCCTATCGGGCATAGTAGTAGCGGCACGCGGCGATGCGGATCTCCTCATCGACGATCTTGTACACGAGGCGGTGCTCGTCGGTGATCCGTCGCGACCAGTACCCGTGAAATCCGTGCTTGAGCGGTTCCGGCTTGCCGATCCCCTCGTTGCCGTTGCGAATGATGTCATTGATCAGGACGTTGATCCGCCTGAGTACCCTGCGATCCTGGGCCTGCCACCAGACGTAGTCCTCCCACGCGCTCTGGTCCCAGGTCAACTTCATTCGACGAGCTCGTGCTGGCTACCTTGCCCCGATTCGAGCCGCTCGATCGAGGCAAGAAGCCGCCGAGCGTTTTCCGGGCTACGCAGTAGGTACGCCGTCTCCTTCAGGGACTGGTAGTCCTCCAGCGAAACCATGACCACAGGATCACGGCCAGCGCGGGTAATGACGATCTCCTCACGGTCATCGATCACGGAGTCGAGAACCTCTGCGTACCGCGCGCGGGACTCGCTGTAGCTCATGGTCTTCACGGCACTACCTCCTCATCCACGTACAGAAAATTGTACGCCTGGACACCATCGTGCGTGGCCGGAGATATACGTCGGCTGGGGCGTGGAAACAGCGAATAATCGATCACCGCAACGCGGCGAGCCCTTGAGCGATCATTTCGAGCCCGTCAACGGCGAGTGGTCCGCCGACCAGGTAAGTGAAGTTGATCGCGATGAGTCGGTTCTCGCGGACGGCAGTGAGCTGGTCGAGCGGGGTCATGGTGCACCGCCCTCGGCGGACCGCGCGACGATCAGGTCGGCGGCGCCGATGGCGGCCAGCGCGGTCGCGGAATCGGAGGCGACCGTCAGCACCCGCTTGGCAGGCTGCTCGATGGTGACCGTACGCTCGCAGCTGGGCACGGCCAGGGGGAACGTGCCCGCCGGGCCCGTTCCCGTGGACTGGTACTCGCCGCCACAGGCGGCGAGTACCAGCAGGCTGGTGACCAATATCGGGTGCACCATCCGGTTGCGGCGCATTACTGTTTCCTTCCGCGCGGTTACCAGGCATCGTCGGACTTACACCGCAGCACGTGAGTCGTCCGGGTGCCGTCGTGTGCCCGCACGCCGTCCCGGTGCAGCCCCAGCGCCTTGGCGTGGTCCGTGGTTTTCTCCCGGACTTGCTCCAGCTCGCGCAGTCGCGTTCCCAGTAGTGCCGCGGCCGCGTTCACGGCGCTGTCCGCCTCCACCGGCCAGCCGGTGAGGATCACCGCGCCGTCACGGTGGAGCAGTGTCCGCGCTGGGACCGTGCTGCGGCGCGGGAGGTGTTTCGGGACGAAGTCCAGACCCTCGACCACCGGTTTGAGTTCAGGTCGCGTGACCCCGTCTCGGCTTCCGGCCGCGTTGCGCGGTCGCATTTCCGTTCGCATTCCATCTCTTCCTTTGTGGCGTCGTTGAGTTAGGTGGACATGGGGTGGAAACGACGGACAGTGTCGTCGCCGATGGCTAGCGCATCGAAACGTCGTCCCCACAGCACCAGCGCCACCAGCGCTGTCCCACGACGAGCACCGCGATGCCGACCGACGACCACCGAGCCAGGCTGAGCGAGCCGAGTAACCAGAACAGCACCGCTCGGGCTCCCTCCGGAGTATCCGAGGCGAAGATCAGAAAGCTCGTTGCCGCCGACAGGACGTAGCCGATGGTCACGCCAGCGAGCAGCAGCCGGATCGGGTGATCTGGCCCCCCACCCTCGCCAGCAGGTAGAGGGCTCCCGTCGCCGCCATGGCCACCACGAACGCACTCGCGGTCAGCGAGCTCGCGCCGACGGCGACGCCGACCCCGAAGAGAATGGTCGCGGCCGCACCGGTGGAGGCGCCCGACGTCACACCGAGGATGTAGGGGTCGGCGAGCACGTTACGCACCATGGCCTGCAGTGCCACTCCCGTCATGGCCAGGCCTGCGCCGACGACGGCTCCGAGCAACACGCGTGGCATCCGCACCTGCCACACGATGCTGTCTTCTGCTCCCGACCAGTCCGTGATCTGGGGCCACCCGAACACGTGATAAGTCACGATCTGGGTGACGGTGTCGGGTGCGATCCCTACCGGGCCCAGACCGACGGCGACGGGCAGCGTCACGAGGAGCAGGACGCTCATGCCACCGAGCCAGGTGAAGGTGTGGCGCCGTCGCCTGCCATGGTCGAGGTCATCGATTCCAGGCACATCCGGCGGCATCGCGACCACCGAGTCAGACCGCGTCATCAGATAGACGTCCACTCCTTCCCACCATTGATGTGAAGGCGTTGGTTGCAGTTCCCAAGCCAGGTCTTCGACTGCTTGCGCGTTGGGCGAGCCTGGGCATGTGCCCGTGGGCAGTGGTCTCTGGCGGGGTAAGCGACGGCCACTGCGGCCATGGCGCACCTCGCTACAGGCCATCGCCTACCTCGCTACAGATGGCGCCCGGCCAATACTGCTGACGAGGATAGTAACTGTTTAATCGGGTTACTGCAACACGCTTGCTGTAACCTCTAGCTACCGAAAGGTTTTCCGGAGTGGCGCTGCCCCCGACGTTGCCGGCCACCGCTGTAGAGCTGGCCGTCGGGACAATCGGACCAGCTCAGGTACGGGCGATCACTGCAGTCAAGTGTCTTTCATATATGACGATGTGACCCGGCAAGACGCGGAACTAGCTCATCTCAGCCACTCCGTCAGCATGTCGCGCAGGGTAGTGGCTCCGTCTTCGTCCAGCGTGATAACACAAGAGCCGTCCACGTGTGGATCAAATTCGAACGTCCCGTCACGCTTGCTCACCGCCAGGTTGGTGAAGCCCACCGGACCCCGGTGCAGCGCACAGGTTGCGTGGATGACCACCCTGCGGCGGTTGCCGGTCGACTGCGCTGGTAGGTCGTTGGTCCCGTTGGCCACGGTTGACGATCGTGAACACGATCAAGCGCGTGGTGTCTCTGGCCAGTGACATTACCCGACTGAGCTACTCCGGCAGACCAGCTCGGTAGGCCATCCCCCGCAGCTCCCGGCCTATCGCATCCCGCCGGGACCGGATCACCAACTCGCCGAGTACCTCGCGGACGAAGGGGTCACGCTGTACACGTAGGGGATAGAGCGTCTCAGCGCGACGCAGCGCCCGTACCGCGTCGTCGCGGCGCCCTCGCAGCCGGGCCAGCGCACGCCCGTACCCCACCCAGTGGTAGACGCGATTGCACGGAAAGGGGTTCTGATTGGGGTGCAGCCCTTCAGCGATGCTCACCGCGCGGTCCGGTTCGCCTGCCTCCAAGGCCAGACGTACGCGGCGGAACCCGACGTTGGTCGGTCCGAACTCGAATCCCAGCGGATCGGTCTCGCCGAGCTCACCGAATCGGCCGGCCATGTCAGCGGCCGCGTCCATCGCGGCGGTCGCATCACCCGGACGGCCGTTTAACGCGGCGGCCGCCGCGTGGGACGTGGTGAGCACGCCCACCAGACCGGCGGTGGCGGCTGTAGTCGGCGGCAGGGTCAGCGAGTCGAGTTCGGCCTTCCCAAGCTCAAATTCCCCACCGGCTAGCAGCGTGTCGGCCACGGCGAATCCGGCCATGCCGAGCGTGGTGGCCTCACCGCGCTCCTGGGCCAGGCGTCGCGCCAGGAAAACGACCCGGCGCAGCAGGTCGGCGGGTGCGTTCGCGTGGATGAGCCACTGTCGGGTGACGTGCACATGCAGGTACACGGCCAGCTTGAGCAACTCGCCGTGGTCGGCGCCGGTAGCCAGCGTGGTGTGCAGATCCCGGACCAGCCCTGGCAACTCGGCGGCCACGTCGGCGAACCGGCATGCCCGCTTCTGCTGGTGGAATCGGGCCACCCGGTCCCGCAGCACCGCAACGGGAAGCACCAGCCCGCCGGGGTGGTCGACCTCAATCGCGTCCAGCGCGAGCCCTATCGCTTCTGTGGTGCTGTCGATATCTCCGTTAGCAGGTGCGGGCACCGGCAGCCTCATCAGCTCACTCGGCGCGATCTGTAGTGCGTTGGCCAGGGCGACGATCTCCGAGAGGCTGTCTAAGGCGCGTTCCCCGCGCTCGATCCGGGAGAGGTGCGACCTGCTGATCCCCGCCAGCCCTGCGACCACCCGCAACGACTTGCGTCGGGCGTACCGGATCTGCCGTAGCCGCTGACCAATCGTGCGCGCGTCCTCTGCGTCCACGGACGTTAGGCTACTGGTGGGCCTCGGGTCTACCGGGTGCTGCCGGTCTTCTGGTCAGGACGCATCGAGGGGCCCGAAGATCAGCTGCACCGCTCCGAGCTCGGATAGTCGGCGGACCGCGACCTCATAGACTGGCTCGAGGACCGCCGGGGTCAGCACGTCTTCGGTCCGGCCGGCGCAGGCGACCTTGCGTTATCGAGCAGGACGAGTTGTTCGCAGTAGCGGGCGGCGAGATTGAGGTCGTGCAGCACCACGATGGTCGTGACCCCGAGATCGCGGACCAGGCTAAGGACCTCGTGCTGGTAGCGGATGCCGAGGTGGTTGGTCGGCTCGTCGAGCAGGAGATGGTCGGCCTGCTGAGCGAGGGCGCGGGCGATGAGCACCCGCTGCTTTTCTCTGCTTTTCTCCACCGGAAAGTTACGGAAAGTTCCGGTCGGCGAGATGCCGCGCTCCCACTCGCTGTAAGGCGGCCGCCGCAGCGCGGTAATCATCAGGCGTGTATCGCTGGAATGCCGAACGCAGCGGTGAACGGCCGAGCAGCACCACGTCGGCTACCGTGACTGGGATCTCGGGAGGGCTTTCCCGGGCGACCACGGCGAAACGACGGGCAAGCTGTCTTGATCCGAGTGTTGCGACCGGGGTGTCATCGATGGTGACCAAGCCGGCCCGCGGACGAAGAGCGTGGTACAGCACGCGTAGCAGGGTCGATGCCCCTATGGATGTCAAGCCGCTGAGGCTGGCGTAGTGCATTGAACTGTGGGCTTGATGAGCTGGTAGATCTCACGAGCGACGTAGCGTTTGAGGCAGCGGATCGCTTCACGGTTTGTCTTGCC
>JALZHU010000397.1 GCA_030860695.1 Actinomycetota bacterium | reverse complement strand
ATCAAGACGTCCTTTCCGCGACCGGAGACGACAAAACGGCCGCAAGCGGCATCTTCTACCCAGCAAAGATCAACACTCACGAACGTGATCAGCGCGTCGCAGAATTAAGCAACAGAGTCGTACAGGGCCACGACCTAGAACAACGGCTCACCGACACGATCACTAGTCACACCCCCACGTTGCTGACCCACCGCGGCATCGGCCCCGACACCGCCGCAGCCCTGCTCATCGCCGCCGGCGACAACCCCGACCGGCTCCGCAGCGAGGCCTCCTTCGCCACGCTGTGCGGTGTCAGTCCCCAGCAGGCCTCCTCGGGCAAAACCACCCGCCACCGGCTCAATCGCGGGGGTGACCGACAAGCCAACGCCGCGCTTTACCGCATCGCCCTGTCCCGCTTGCGCTGGGATGCCCGTACCCGCGACTACCTCGCCCGCCGCATCACCGAAGGCAAGACCCGCCGCGAAGCCATCCGCTGCCTCAAGCGATACATCGCCCGCGAGATCTACCAAATCCTCACGACACCACCCGAACCGCAGCCCTCAGCGGCTTGACATCCATAGGGGCATCAGACCCGGCAGCGCGGGTCATCACCATGCTTATCGAAATTTTCCGTGTTGAGGCGGCCGCGTTGATCACCACCCCGGCGCGGGAAGCTGACATGCCGACCAGCACTGGTTGATCACTCGATAGTCGAGAACGCACCACATCGAAGATCGTGTGATAAGTTTTGAGGTTCGTTAGTCCGCTCCGGTCCCCGGCGGTTCCGTTATTTGGCGTCCGTCAGGGGACTGGCCATGTCGACACCGATCCCGTTCCGAACACCTCACCCGCCGCCGCGGGCTCCGGCGGGACTGTCGACGCGTTCAGCTGAGTCTCTCCGCCCCGATGCCGAACCGATAGTCGGCGACACTGACCCGACCACTGCCAGACGCCTGCAAGCACTACTCAATGGCATGAGCTCCCAGACCCAACGTCACCTGATCACATACCCATCGACACCGCCCGCCGCTCCGCCGAGTAGCCCAGGACACCACTCCCAAAGCGCTGTCGCACCCATCCCACAGACCGAGGAGTACGTTCGAACGTGACAACAGTGACAGCCCCCGAGCCCGCAGCCCGCGGTGGCGCGAAACCCATCCTCGAGGGGCGCCGTCCCCGAGGCGAGCACATCTTCGTCCACGTCTTCATCATCGTCCCGATGCTGGCCCTGCTGGCCGCGGTTCCGCTGGTCTGGGGATGGGGCCTGAGTTGGCTCGACGGTGGCCTTGCTGCGGGTTTTTACTTGCTCTCGGGCCTTGGCGTGACGGTAGGCTTCCACCGCTGTTTCACTCACCGTGCGTTCAAGGCGAACCGGGGGCTGCGGCGCGGGCTTGCGATTGCCGGCAGCATGGCCCTGCAGGGCGACGTCATCACCTGGGTTGCCAACCACCGCCGCCACCACGCCTTCGCCGACAAGCAAGGCGACCCGCACTCACCGTGGCTGTTCGGCACCACGCCCGCCGCGCTGGCCAGAGGCTTCTGGCACGCGCACACCGGCTGGCTGTTCACCCGTGACCGGACCAACGCCGCCCGCTTCGCCCCAGACCTGCTCGCCGACCGGGACATCGCACGGATCAGCCACCAGTTCCCGCTGTGGACCACCGTCAGCCTGCTTGCCCCGGCGGTCCTGGGCGGTGTTATCAGCATGTCGTTTTGGGGCATGTTGACCGCGTTCTTCTGGGCGGGCCTGGTCCGCGTGGCCGCCTTGCACCACGTCACCTTTTCGATCAACTCGATCTGCCACATGATCGGCCAACGCCCGTTCACCACCAACGTCTGGCCGCTTGCCATCGTGTCCCTGGGCGAGTCGTGGCACAACTTGCACCATGCCGACCCCACCTGCGCGCGCCACGGCGTGCGCCCCGGGCAGGTCGACATCTCCGCCCGCGTCATCTGGGTCCTCGAGAAGCTGGGATGGGCGCGCGAGGTCCGGTGGCCGACCTCTGACCGGCTGGCCCGGCTTAGCACCAACCCAGCAGCGTCGACAAGCTGACCTCCCGCCGCCGGGCTCAGACCAGCGGTGGGAACAGACCAACACGGCCGCGGTAGTATCGATTGAGGTCGTTCAGTTTCGGTGTTCGTGTGATGCACGCCCGCGGGAACAAGTTGGTAGACGAGGGCCCGCGTCAAAAGGACTCTGGCCAGCGCTATCAGGGCCGGCCGGGCCCCACACAGTGCGGGACCCACCACATATTAGGAGCACATCGCATGGCACAGGGAACTGTGAAGTGGTTTAACGCGGAGAAGGGTTTTGGCTTCATCTCCCAGGATAACGGCGGCAATGATGTCTTCGTGCACCACTCGGAGATCGACGCTGGCGGTTTCCGCGGCCTCGACGAAGGGCAGCGCGTGGAATTTGAGATCCGCCAGGGCAACAAGGGTCAGAAGGCCACCGGCGTGCGCGCCGTCTGATCCATCCCTTAACCGGAAGCCCGCTTACCCCTCGGGGAGGCGGGCTCCCGACATATCCCCCGGCCGCCATGACCGCCCAAGCAGCAGTACTAACCCAAGCGCACCGACCTGTCTCAGCCAACGAAGGCCAAACTGCTTGCCGTCCAGGACCGACTCAACAACCGACCGCGCAAGATCCTTGAACGTGGCGCTGTTCAATACAGAAGAGGACTCTGCTCGCCAAGCGGATCGAGGCCGGACTCGACACTGAGCGGATGCGCAGAGCCGAGGAGATGGCCGAAAAGATTTCCTCCCAGCTGCGCCAGGACCTGCGTTGGATCGTCCGCGAGGGAAGCACGCCAAAAAAACACCTGCTGGAGACCACCCGTAGCCTCGTCGTGTCGATGGCTAAGCGCTACACTGGCCGCGGCATGCCATTCCTAGATCTGATTCAAGCGGCAACCTGATCTGATCCATGCGGTGGAGAAGTTCGACTACACCAAGGGCTACAAGTTCTCCACCTACGGGAGCAGCTGGGTGCACTGTGCGCCTGGGATTCCCCGCGGGTCGCCTTCGACCGACAGCAACCGGTCAAGATCCTCAACCGGTTGGTGAGGCTGGTCTCCTCCAGCACCGCGTCCGATGTTTGCTCAAGGGCTCGAGCCTGCAACCTGGCATCTCTCGGCACCCCGACGGCCAGGTTGCCCAGTGCTGCGCGCTGACGCCGTGCACAAGCTCATCCACGGCGTCGTCAGGATGCCTGAACATGAATAAAGATCACCTGCCGACAGCTTGGTGCGATTCCCAGCTGTGGTAGGTCCCAGTCCAAGGATCGGATGCGTGTCGGCGTAATCGACGCCAGCGACCAAGGCGGGGTAGACATGCTTGCGGTAGGGCATACATCAACCGCCTCGCGAGTTGACTCCTCGAAGGTCTGTAACGCCAACCAGGGCTCGGCGTAGCTCTTGAAGGACAAGTAAAGATCGTTGGCGAGCCTCCCTGCTCGGCCACCAAGGGCGGCAAGTCGCGGGACGTACCGCTACCCGAGTCAGTCGCGCTGGCCCTCGCCCAGCACATTCAAGGGTTCCCACCGCTGCTGATCACACCGTCCTGGCAGTCGCCTGCTGGCGAGTTGGTCACTGCGAAACTGATCGTCTACAGCCGCGAGCGGACGCCAGCCTGGCGACCCATGGTTAACCAATGGACCTGGCAGCCGCGCTGCGCAAGGCAGGCATGGTGCCGGCCACCCGAACGGGCGACTCCACGTACTGCGGCACTTCTACGCCTTGACTCTTCTCGGCGCTGGCGAGTCGATCGCGGGCGCTCGCGGAATACTTGGACACGCCGATCCGGGTTCACTGTCCGTACCTACACCACCTCATGCCATCCAGCCAGGAGCGCACCCGCCGCGCCGTCGACGGTGTGTTCAGTGAGTCGGCACCGGCCTCTCACGGCATGGAAC
>JALZHU010000118.1 GCA_030860695.1 Actinomycetota bacterium | reverse complement strand
AGGTGGCCGTCAAGCGCAACCTCACACCGTCGGCCACCTCCACCGCCGCAGACGACGGTGGTTGAACCCAGCGCATTCGAGCCATCCGCGCCACAGCATTCAATCCGCCAACGCGGCTAAGCGAGCGGCAGGACGGTGGGTGCGGTGGTTCCTGGTCACCGCCGCGCGAGGACGCCACCCGCTGACCCTGGCCATCGATCAGAGCTGGGCTCCCGCGCGCGCCCAGCAGCTTGCCGAGGAGTACCACACCGATCCGCACGTTCGCCACCGACACCGGATCATCGCCGCGGTCGTACGTCGCACGGGTCCAACGCCGTGTGCAGCACCAGAACACACGCACATGAGGGCTGCGCCGGGGTTCAGCCTTCGACGACGTACTCCACCAATGACAGCCAAGGGCAGTCCGCCAGGGCATTCGTCGCCGTATGCCGCAGACCCACGGTCGCGCCGAGCTGGCGAAACTGATCTTCGCTGCGCACCCGGCCACCCAGCAGCAGCAGGATGAGCAAGTCCATGCGGCTGACGAAGGCCCGCTCGGCTTCGTCCGCCTCATCGGTGGCGAGGCGTTCAGCCACCAGTACCCGGCCGCCCGAGCCAGCCGCTTCCGCGCACCGCCGCAGGATTCTCGCGCTGTCCTGGTCGCTCCAGTCGTGCACAGTGTTGGCAAGTAAGTACACGTCGCCACCGCGGGGCAGCGCATCGAAGAAGCTCTGCGGAACCATAACGCACCGGTCGGCCACGTCGGCCTCTTCGAGGACAACGGCCGCGCCCGCAAGCGGGCCCGGTAAGTCGACCAGGGTCCCGCGCAGGTGCCGATGGGCGCTCAGGATGATCGCTAATGCATGACCCGTACCTCCGCCCACATAGACGACCTGCTGGACGGTTGACCAGTCGTAGTCCCGGGTGATCGCCGGACCGAACATGGCCGAATGGTTGGCATTCACGGCGTCAAAGCACCTGCCGAGCTCGGGGTCGGCTGTCATATCGTCCCAGAACGACAGCCCGTGCAACTTTTCCCAGACCGAACTACCTGTGCGCACCGCTTCCAGCAGGCCGTAGGCGCTCCTATCCATCTTTCGTACAAAGTGATCAGTTTGGTCCAGGATTGCCCGCATCCTCCTCGGGTGGCTGTCCCGCAGGAGCTCGCCGAACTCGGCGAGCTCCCAACGGCCATCTACAGTGGTGCGGAACAGCCCCAAAAGCGTCAGATGTCGCATGAGTCGGCCAAGCGCATCCGGGTCAGTACACGACCGGGTCGCCAACTCGCTGATGGTGTCGGCGCCTTCGGCCACCAAGTCGGGCAGCCGCAAGGTGGCGGCGGCACGCACCGACCACGGATCGAGCAGCGAAGATATCTGACCGAGCCGCAGCCCGGCTGTTTGATTGGAAACGGACGACTTAATCATGCCTCATCCTTATATTCTGGCGCTTGTGGCAATGCACCACAATATATTCTCTCATGGTGCAGCACGTCGCTAATGACATTAAGTCGAGGCCGTTGCGATCTTTTTGTGCTCGATGTTCGTTCAGTTTGGCACAGAGCAGCAAGCAGTGTGCAATGGTCCGGTACGTGTCGTGGCATGGCCGCAGCCGGCCGGCCACACTCATCAGGACCGTGACGGCATCGCTGCGCCGGCCGCTACCGCGGGAGATGATCTCCATGAAGCGGCTGCCAGTGCTCGTTACGTGATGAGTCGCTCCGCCGGACCCTGGTTTTCATTGCACTTTCCAGGTGATTGGTAACTCGTGTACCCCGTAGGCCACCGCCTTGTCTCGCATGGGCACGTCCTGTGGTGCTACCGCTAGTCGCAGGGTCGGTATCTTGCGCAGCAACGCGTCATAGCCGTGGCGCATTTCGATACGGGCGAGTTGCTGGCCAATGCACTGGTGGACGCCATGTCCGAAGGCGAGGTGCCCGCTGGCCGAGCGGCGCACGTCTAGCGTGTCGGGGTCGGCAAACTTCGCGGGATCGCGGTTGGCCGCAGGCAGCGCGATACACACCGACTCGCCTGCCTTGACCAGCTGACCGTGCACCTCGACGTCTTCCAGCGCCCCGCGCACCACGCTGAACTGCACGATTGACAGGTACCGCAGCAGTTCCTCGACCGCGCCGGTGATCAGCGACGGGTCGGCGCGTAGCGCCGCGAGCTGGTCGGGATTGCCCAGCAGCGCGAATGTCCCGAGAGCGAGCATGTTCGCGGTGGTCTCGTGGCCGGCGATCAGCAGCAGGAACGAGACGCCGGCGATTTCTTCGTCGGTCAGCTCACCGGTGGCGATCAGCCCGCTGATGATGGTCTCGTCGGGCTCGATCCGTTTACGGGCCACTAGTTCCGCCATGAAGCCCAGAATGGACTGCATCGCAGCACTGGCCTCCTCCTGGGTGGCGTTGTAGGAAAACGTCGTCTCGCTGTCGCGCTGAAATTGGGCGCGGTCGGCATAGGGCACGCCGAGCAGCTCGCAGATCACCAGCGATGGGATGGGCAGTGCGAACGACTGCATCAGGTCGGCGGGGGGTCCGGCGTGCAGCATCGCGTCCAGATGTCCCTCGACGATCTGTGCGATCCTCGGCTCGAGCTGTTTCATCCGCCGCGCGGTGAATTGGCCGGTGAGCAGTCGGCGAAATCGGGTGTGTTCCGGTGGATCCATCATGACAAACATTCCCGGCAGCGACCTTGGACCGTCCGGATTGTCCTCGCCCAGCCGCGCGATCACTGGTCGACGCCCCTTGGCCTGCGCGCTGAATCTCTGGTCGGTGAGCAGTTCCCTGGCCATTGTGTGATTGGTCACCAGCCAGCCGAAGTGGCCGTCGGCGAAGCGTAGGCGGCTCAGCGGTTGCCGCTCCCGCAGTTCACCCAGCCGGGTCGGCGGGTCGAATGCTGTGGGGCGGATAACAGGAAACGACTGGGGGTCAACCGCGACATCGGTCATCTCAACCTCGCATTCCGAATTTCACCGCACATCCCAGGTGATTGGTAGCTCGCACATCCCGTAGGACACCGTATTCTCCTGCATCGGCACGTCCTTCGACTCTACCGCTAGTCGCAGCGTCGGTATCCTGCGCAGCAACGCGCTATAGCCAAGGCGCATTTCGATACGGGCGAGTTGCTGGCCGATACACTGGTGGGAACCGTGCCCGAACGCGAGGTGCCCGCTGGTTGAGCGGCGCAAATCCAGCGTGTCGGGCTCGGTGAACCTGGTGGGATCGCGGTTGGCCGCAGGCAGCGAGATGCACACCGACTCGCCTGCTTTGATCAGCTGACCATTCAGCTCGATGTCTTCCAGCGCCCCACGCACGATGTTGAACTGCACGACCGTCAGGTACCGCAGCAGTTCCTCGATCGCGCCAGTGATCAGCGACGGGTCGGCGCGTAGCGCCGCGAGCTGGTCGGGATTGCTCAGCAGCGCGAATGTCCCGAGAGCGAGCATGTTCGCGGGGGACTCGTGGCCGGCGATCAGTAGCAGGGACGAAACGCCGACAATCTCCTCATCGGTCAGCTCACCCGTGGCGATCAGTCCGCTGATGAGGGCCTCATCGGGCTCGATTCGTTTCCGGGCAACGAGTTCCACCATGAGGTCCCTGATGGCCTGCAGCGCAGCCGTGGTTTCTTCTAAAGTGGCGTTGAACGAGAGTATTGCCGCGCTGTCGTGCTGGAATCGGGCGTGGTCGGCATCGGGCACGCCGAGCAGCTCGCAGATCACCAGCGATGGGATGGGTAGGGCGAACGACTGCACCAGGTCGGCAGGGGGTCCGGCGTGCAGCATCGCGTCCAGATGCTCTTCGATGATCTGCGCGATTTTCGGTTCGAGCTGTTTTATCCGCCGCACGCTGAACTGACCGGTGAGCAATCGGAGAAATCGGGTGTGCTCCGGTGGATCCGTCAGGACGAATATTCCCGGCGGTGGCAGTGGGACGTTCGGTTTGTCCTCGCCCGGCCGCACGATCAGGGGTCGGCGCCACTTGGGCTGTGCACTCAATCTCTGGTCGGCGAGCAGTTCCCTGGCCATCGTGTAATTGGTCACCAACCAGCCGACGTGGCCGTCTGCAAAGCGCAGTCGGCTGAGCGGCTGCTGCTCCCGCAGCTCGCTCAGCCGGGTCGGCGGGTCGAATGCTGTGATGCGGATGGTAGGCAACGGCTGGGCGTCAGTCACGACATCGGTCATCTCAACCTCGTTCTAAGCTCTGTCCGCAGAACAAGAAGACGGTCGTCCGCGTCATACCGATCGCACCGTGCATTCGAAGACGGCGTCCCCGGTATCTAGCCGACTGACGGAGAGCACCTCGAACCCGGCGGTCTCCAACAGCTTGCGCATGTTCTCTTCGTTGAGGCCGCGCGTCCCCTCCTCGCATATCAACAACTGGGACAGCTCACGCAAGGCGTCACGGTCATGCTCGATCAACGGCTCGAGCACCAGCAGGCGCGGCTGCAGGGCATCGGCGTGGCGGTCCTGAGCGGTACGACTCATGGCCCGTCCCACCGTGGTCAGGATGCGCAGACCACTGTCGTAGCTCCAGTGGTGCAGCACGTCCTTGAGCACGTAGCGGTCGCCGCCCTCAGGCACCTCTGCGAAGAAATCCGTCGGCTGAAAGGAGATGCGTCTTGCCAATTCCTGGTCGGCAACGGCGCACAGATCGGCCGCAGCACGCTCGCACACGCTCTGGCGATCGGCGCATACTCCCGTCATCTGCGGGTGTTCGGCGAGGATGCCACCCAGCATCGCGCCGCTACCGCCGCCGATGTCGATTATCTTGTGGACCTCGGCGAAGTCGTACTGGCGCGCAAGTGCCGCTGCGACCGGCCTGGCCAGCTCGACCATCGCGTTGTCGAAAACACGAGCGGTCTCGGGGTGGTGTTCCAGATACTCATAGAGCGAGGTACCGAACACTTTCTGGAAGCCGGATTTCCCGGTCTGCACGGTGTGCAACAGCGCACCCCACGCGTCATCGTAGAGTTCACCGGCCAGCATGCAGAAGTGCCGCATGGACCGCGGGTGGTCAGTGCGCAGCCGTGCGAACTTTTCGCTGACCCGGAAGTCACCGTTCTCGGTGCGCTCCACGACTCCGGGCAGGGTGAGTGCCTCCATCAGCAGCAGGAGTACTTCAGGGTCGGAACCGGTGTGTTTGGCGATGTCGGTGTGTGACATGGACTCACCGGCCATGACATCGGCGATACCCAGCCTGGCCGCCACCGCCAGCGCCCGAGAGAACCAGCCGTTCACGGCAAGCTGAGCAATCTCCATCTCGTAGGTCTCCCCTTTTGCACAACGTGGCTTACAGCTCGACCAGCACCTTGCCCCGGTTGGCTGTCCTGTTGACGTACAGGCTTTGATAGGCGTTCGGGATGTCGTCAAAACCGTGGCGGATGGTCTGGTGATAGGTGATCTCGCCGTGGCGGACCATGCCGCCCAGCTCGTCATGCAGCACATTCCAGTTCTGTTCGGTGAACCACTCCAGCACGTAAATGCCGCGGATGGTGGTGCGCGGAAACATGATGTAGGGCAACAGCCGCGGCCCGACATAGTCGTTGCCGACCTGGGTCGCCCACTGCCAGCACACCGCCACCTGGCTGTAGACGTTAAGCAGGGAGAACACCGCGTCGGTGACGGTGCCGCCCATGGTGTCGAAATACTTGTCGATTCCCTCCGGCGCCGCCTGGCGGAGCGCCTCGCGCACCTGGTCAGCGTCGTCGCCGTGCCGGTAATGGACCACCTGATCAAAGCCCAGGCTGGTCAGATAGCTCATCTTCTCGACCGAGCCGGTGGTGCCGACCACCCGGGCGCCGGCGCGCTTGGCCAACTGACCGACCAGCGTCCCGATGGAGCCGGACGCGCCGCTGATCACGACCGTGTCACCGGGCTGGACCGTCATGAACTTGGTCAGGGTGCCCCAGGCGGTCATGCCCGGACCACCCATGATGCCCAGCGCTGTGGACAGCGGCAGGATGTCGTCATAGCGCTGCGGATCCAGCTTGCGATAGGCCGGAAACACCATCGGGAAGGTCCCGGTCTGCCACAATGCCGGCGCGCCGGTGCTAACGACGTGGCTGCGCCAGCCACCGAAACCCTGCACCAGGTCGCCAACCTGATGGGCCGCGCGCGGTCCGGCGTCCATCACCTCCATGATCGAGTCAGCACCCATGTGATCGCCGATAGGGGTATCCAGGCAGATGCCTTGCAGGTACGGGTCGACGGATACGTACAAGGTCTTGAGCAGCATCTCGTCTTCGGCGAGCTCGACCTCGACCTCCTCGACCACCTTCTCGTAGATCGTGCTGACGTCGGGAACGCCGTCGACGTGCTCGCGCACCACCCACTTCTCGATCTTCATGCCATGCTCCTTGTCGATGCGATCATTGGCCGTGCTGTTACGGGGGTCCCAACGGGGACGATGACATGGGTCGGCAATGGTGCGCTCTCGTCAATGCTGGCGGTGAATACCTTGCCGTCGTCGCAGCAGATGAACTGCATGACGTGCCGGCCCGCGGCCGCGGCGCGGATCAAGCCGCCTGTCGTCTCCCACACACCCGACAGGTAGAAGTTCTCCAATCCGGGCAGCACCGGCCCGTGCTTTTTGACCAATTCTTCCAGGGTTTCGCCACTTTCCACGAAAGGCTGCCAGCCCAGCACGGTTCCGTCGTAGTTGCCGGTGTAGCGAACCTGAGTGAGCGGGGTCGAGATGTCGCGCACCGCGACCGCGTCCGCCAGCCCCGGGAAGCGTTGGTCCAGAAACCTCAGGAGCGCGTTTCGCACCTGGCGCTTAGCGGCGTAGTAGTCACGCCCGCGCCGCACCGGCAGGGTATGCCGTTCCGCACCCTTGCGCAGGCGACTGGCCTGTTCTGGCCCTTCGCTTAAGGCACGCCAGGGGGCGATGTCGCAGAAATAGGTGGCGTAGACGATGGTTGTTTCCCGCGGCGACAGCTCCGGATAGTGCCTGCTGCGGAACTGGACGTTGATGCTCGGATGGCGAATACCGATCAGCTCGGCCGCCTCGGCGTCGGTGAGCAGGTAAGTTGTGCAGGGCTCCCCCTCGGGAAAGGCTCGCCGCAGGCCGAGGAACAGGATGAAGTAGCCAGGGAACACCATGCCTGGCTCCTTGATGGTCCTGGTGTAGAGACGCCGGTATTCCTCGTTGAGATAGCGGCCCTTAAGGAACTTCATCATTGTGGTGTGGCCGTCGCAGGCCGAGACCACGATGTCGGAACGGAACTCGCGCCCGTCGGACAGCCGTACGCCGACCGCACGGTTGTCTTCGACCAGCACTTCCTCGACCTTGGCGTTGTAGGTCACCTCACCACCGAGCCGCCGGTAGCGCTGCTCGATCGACCTCGACAACCCGAGCGAGCCGCCCTCCGGCACCCCGGCCGACAGATTCCCGTGTGAAGCCAGCTGGAAATAGAACGGTAGCACCGGGAATGCTGGGTGCTTCTCGTAAAGAATGAAATTGAAAGCTTCACGCAGCAACGGATCCTTGAACCTCGCCGAGTAATCCACCATCAGTGTGGTGATCGATTTACGTATAACGTTGAAATATGGGATGAAAGAAGCCAGCATTCGCCAGCGCTCGAACCGCCCCATTAAGCCGACCGGTTTGAGGAAGGGATAGGCGGCGAGGCACTTTCTGAACTTACGCAGACCGTTGCAGAAATCCCGGATCAGCCTGGCGTCGGCGGGCGAAATCTCCAGCAGGTGCGTCTGGAGCCGGTCGGGATCCGAGTAGAAGTAGACCGCTCGACCGTCCCGACCGCGCACGATGTTGAACACGTCGAAGTGGCGCATCTGTTTGCCCTGCAGCGCGCCGAGCTCAAGCCAGATCTGGTGCATCTCGTTGCCAGGCCCGTTGCCGAGCAACCAGCTGATGCAGCAGTCAAACGTGAAGTCGCCGCGGTCCCAAGCCGTGCAGCAACCGCCGGGGATCTCGTGCATCTCAAAGATCCGGGTCTGGTACCCGTTCATCTGCGCGTAGCAGCCGGTGGACAGGCCCCCAAGGCCGGCGCCAATGATGATCACCGTTTCTCGGTGCCGCTTCACCCGGCGGTCCTCTCCTGCACGGGCCACCTCTCGAGTTGGGGCAGGTAACCCAGCTTGTCGCGGTGCCAGGCTTCGTGGCCGGAGCTCTCCCAGGCCTTGAACTCCAGGCCCAGCTCCTGACACAGGTACTGGGTGACGAAGCGGCCGGACGACGCGGCACGGATCAGGCCGCCCCCACCGACCCATTGCCCAGCCATGGAGAAGCCGCGCAGGCCCGGCAACCGCATACGATCCTTGTTGATCAGCTTGGTCACCAGGTCGTCGGCGTCGGTGAAGGCCTTCCAGGCAAGGATGCTGCCGTTGAAGTTGCCGGTGTAACGCTTGTTCGTCACCGGCGAGGCCACGCTGACCAACTCGATGCGCTCACCGATGCCCGGGTAACACCGCTCCAGGAAGCCTCGCACAAAGTCGGCGACCTTACGTTTCTGCGCCCAGTAATCCCTGCGGTTACTGCTGCGTAGCGCCTTCCAGTAGGTGAAGTCGCTGAAGTAGGTGCAGTGGATCACCGACTTTCCAGACGGAGCGAAGCCGTCCGAGTAGCGCGAGCGCAGCTGCACCACCAAGCTGTTCTGCTGCACGCCCGGCAGCTCGGCGCTGTCCTGCTCACTCAACAGGTAAGTCGTGCTGTGCGCATCGCCGGGGTCACAGTCGCCCTCGATGCCGACGAAGGCCGAGACCACGCCCGGGTACAGAATGCCCGGCCTGTTCAGCATGTCGTTGTAGAGCTTGTCGATTCTCGGACTGGTGTACCGCCCGCCCAGCAGGCGGTAGATGGTGGTGTAGCCGTCGCAGGCCGAGACGATGTGGTCGGCGTAGTGCCGCGTCCCGTCCTTGAGCTCCACGCCCACCGCGCGGTTGTCCTCGATCAGGATCCGGTTGACCCGCGCCCGGTAAGTGATCACGCCGCCCAGTGACGTGTACCGCTCCTCGATCGACCGCGCCAGTCCCAGCGATCCGCCCTGCGGGAAGCCGGCGTTGTGGTTGTACGCGCTGGCCAGGTTGTACAGATACGGCAACAGCGGAAAGCACTCATGATCTTGGAAGAACATGTTGGGAAACGCGCGGCGCAGCAGCGGATCCTGCAGCTTGCTGGTGAACGTGCTCATCTGGGTGGCGGCGGTGCGCCAGAACAGGCGAAACGCCGGGAGGACCGTGAGCAACGTTGTGATCTTCTCGCGCGGCGTCTTCAGCGGCGGTGGTTTCAGGAACGGGTACAGGTTGATGTTGATGAACCGCCTCAGGTCGCGGCAGAACGACCGGATCAGCGGCGCGTCAGCCGGCGAGATCTCCAGCAGGTGCCGCTCCAACCGGTCGGGATCGTTGTAGAAGGTCACCGACCGGCCGTTGGAGTCAACAACCTTGTTGAACATCTCAAAGTTCGTGATTGTTTTGCCGTCGAGCGCGCCGAGCTCGCGCCACACCTGGTTGGCGTCGTTACCGGCGCCGGTGCCGATCAACCATTCGATGCAGTAGTCGAAGATGTAGCCCTCGCGCGACCAGGCCGTACAGCAGCCTCCGGGCAGGACGTGCTTTTCGAAGATGCGGGTCTGCATCCCGCTCATATGTGCGTAACAGCCAGTGGCCATGCCGCCGACGCCCGCGCCGATGATGATGACCCGGGGCTTGCCGCCGGGAGCGCGGTGGCGGGTGCTCCAGTCTGGACCGGTGTCACGCGACACGTGTCTGCCCTCCGGCCAGAATGTCGCGCGTCAGGTTCGCGTTGCGCGCGATGTACTCCTGGTCGAGCATCTCGGCGTGCGTGCCAAAGCCACGGAACACCGTGGTGCGCGTCGTCGAGCTGCCGTGCCAGGCGCCGCGCTCGCCAGCGGCGTAGCACGCCACCTTGCCCTCGTCGGAGATCACGCTGACCGGAGCGGTGATCACTCCAAGGTTCGGCATACGGCTACAGAAGTGGAGGTACTCCCTCGCCGCCTCGAGCGTTTCCTGGGTGACGATCTCCGAGCCGGTGTGCTTGCGCAGGTGCTCGGACAGCTCGCGCTCGAAGGCTTCGAGGTGCGCGCTGCCCAGCTCGAAAGACTCGGCAATCCGGTAGGAGTCCATGATGACCACGTTCGATATTTCGCGCCCGCGGCACTCAAGCTCCTTGGCCACCTCGAATGCGAGATTGCCGCCAAGCGAGTAGCCGAACAGGTTGCAGGAGCCCTCGGCCTGGATGGACTCGATCAGGTCGGCATAGCGCGCCACCTTGTCCTCGCCGGCCAGGTAATTGAACGCGACGAACTGGTACTCCGGTAGGTGTGCGGCGAACTGGCGGTAGACCAGGCCATGGCCGCCGGCCGGGGGGAAGCAGAAAATCGTCTGCCCCGGACCGGCGTTGAGATCCGGTCCGGAGTTGAAACGTAGGTAGGGCTGAGCACCGGCGATCCTGCCAATGATGATGTGTTCCACTGTCCTGGCCATGCCTTGCAGGGTTGTGGCCGTGAACAGATGGCTGACCGGGATGGTGATGTTGAACTCGGTCTGCAGGTGATAGATCAGTTCGATCAGCTTGATCGAACTGCCGCCGACTTCGAAGAAGTCATGCTGCAAGCTGACCTGTTCAAGGTCGAGCAGGGACTTCCAGTGCTTGGCCATGCGCACCTCGTAGAGCGTCACCGGGGCCTCGTAGGCCTGCTCGCCCGCGTCGAGGCGCGGTGCCGGCAGTGCGGCGATGTCGACCTTGCCGTTTGGCGTCAGCGGCAGCTCGGACAGCTCGATGAAGTACGACGGGATCATGAACGTCGGCAGGTATCCAGCGAGATGCCGGCGCAGTTCGCGCCAGTCCAGGGCCGCACCAGCGGTCGGGACGCAGTAGGCGCACAGCACGGTGTCACCGCACGCGTCCGCACGCACGGTGACCACTGCCTGCGCCAGCGCTGGCCAGGCCGCCAATTGCGATTCAATCTCGCCGATCTCGATGCGGTGACCGCGTACCTTGATCTGCGTGTCGGCGCGGCCGAGCAGGTGCACACCACCGTGAGAGTCCCACCGCGCGAAGTCGCCGGTGCGGTACAGGCGCACGGGCTCGGCACCGGACTCGCGGCGCAGCGTCAGGGTGACGAAGCGTTGCGCAGTCTGCTCCGGATCGCCCACGTAGCCGATCGCGACGCCATCACCGCCGACCCACAGCTCGCCCGGTACGCCCGGCGGCACCGGCTCGGCGTGCTCATCGAGGATGTAGAGCGTGCTGTTCGGCAATGGCCGCCCGATCGGCACCAGCTGGCTCGGCTCCAGCTCCTGCACCGGACCCTCGTTGTAGGCCCCCTCGTTGTAGGCCCCCTCGAAGTAAGCGCTGTCGATGGTCGCCTCGGTGAGCCCGTAGGAGTTGATCAGGCGTGTCCGCGGGCCACATAGGCCACGCAGGCGCTGGTATTCTTCGATCTTCCACGCGTCCGAGCCGACGATCAGCAGGCGCATGAAGTCCAGGCGCTTGCCTTCCCGCTCGCAGTAGCTCATCAGGCCGCGCACGACCGCAGGCACGAACTCACCACAGTCGACCTGTTCTGCCAACATCGTCTGGTACAGGCATGCCGTGTCCAACAGCAGCTCGCGGCTGATAAGCACCAGGTTGCCGCCGGAGCACAACGCACGAACCAGGTCACCGGTGAAGACGTCGAATGAGAAGCTCGCCATCTGTAGCTGTACGTGGACGTCGCGGTCGAGGCGGTACTCCGCGCGCCAGGCGCGGTATGCCGAGGCGAGGTTGCGATGGCTGACCTGTACCGCCTTGGGCAGACCGGTCGAACCGGAGGTGTAGATGACGTAGGCGGGGGCGCCCATGTCGACCGTGGCAGCGGAATTCTCCGGGGGATTTTCCGGGGGGTCGTCGGCGTCCGTCTCCAGACCGGTGATCGGGTGCAGGTCGTCCAGGGTCAATACGTTGTCCAGCAGCCCGCCCAGGCGCTCGCGGTTGACCCCGTCGACGATGACCAGCGTGGCGCCGGCCTTGCGCACCATGTAGGTCTGGCGATCGGCCGGGTACTCGGGATCCAGCGGCAGGTAGGCACCGCCGGCTTTGAGCACCGCCAGCAAGGCGACGATCAGCTCGGGTGACTTGTCCAGGCACAGCGCCACCACCGCGCCGTCACGGACACCCAGCCCGCGCAGCCGGTGCGCCAGCGCCCGGGCGCAGCGCTCAAGATCGGCATAAGTCAGTCGCTGGGTCTTGCCCACTGCCGATGGCGCCGACACCGCGACCGCGTCGGGACGCTCGGCGGCGACCCTGCTGATCAGCTTGTGTACCGGCTCGTCACAGCCGACCCGCCGGCCAGCCCCGCTCCACGTGCCGAGGATGCGCTCGCGCTCCTGGGCACTGAGCAACTCCAGCTGGGTGATCGGCTGGGTCGACGGCGCGCGGGTCAGCGCGTCGAGCAGATTGACGTAGTGCGACGCCAGCCGCCGCATCGTTTCCGGCAGGAACAAGTCGGTGTTGTACTTGAACACACAGTGAAAGCGCGCCTGGGCCTCGTCCTCGTAGACCGACAGGGTGAGGTCGAACTGTCCCTCCTCCTCGGGCAGCTCGATGTATTCCAGCCGGTAGCCGTACTTCTCGGTGGCAACCTTGTGGACGAGCAGGATGAACATCGCCTGGAACACCGCCGAACGGCTCGGATCGTGCTGCAAGCCCAGCTTCTCGACCAGCAGCACAAACGGGTATTCCTGGTTGTCCAGGCCGCCCAGCACGGTCGTGCGGACCTGCGCCAGCAGCTGGGCGATCGACGGCTCGCCGGCCAGGTTCACATGCAATGGCAGTGGATTAACGAAGTAGCCGTAAACCGAGGCGAATTCTTTCTGCGTGCGGCCCGTCACCGGGCTGCCGACGATGATGTTGTCCTGCCCGGAATAGCGCTGCAGCAAGACGTAGTAGGCGCTCAGCAACACCATGAATACGGTCACGTTGTGCTCGCGGGCCAGGGTGTGGACGCGTGTGCTGAGATCGGTGTCGAGCACGAAGAACTCGGACGCGCCGTTGTGGGTCTGGACGACCGGGCGGGGCTTGTCGGTGGGCAGGTTGAGGACCGGCACCTCGGCCGGCAGGTGGCCCCGCCAGTAGTCGAGCATCCGCTGCGCGTCGCGGCTGGCCAAAAACCGGTTCTGCCAGTTGAGGAAGTCGAGATAGGTAGCGGATACCGGTGGGAGCTCGGTCCGGCAGCCCTGGCGCAGCCCTTCGTAGATCGCGAACAGTTCCTCGATGAAGGTGAATGTCGAGATCGCGTCGGAGATGATGTGGTGGACGGCCTTCATCATCACCCAGCGGTCCTTGCCACGCTTGAACAGGCGGAAGCGGACCAGCGGGTCGTGTTCCAGGTCGTAGGGCTTGCGGTACTCGCGGATGATCATCTGATAGATGTCATCCCATTCCTTGTCCTGAACATCGAACCGGGCGATGTCCTGCTTGATCTCGGCAGAGATCCGCTGCACCGCATGCCCCTTCTCGAGCCCGAAGTTGGCGCGCAGGCTGGGATGGCGCTCAATCAGGGCGCGGACAGCGTCGAACATGAGCTCGGGATCGAGCTCCACGCGCACCTCGACCGCCCCACCGATGTTGTAGGCGAAGCCGTCCGGGTTGAGCTGCTTGAGGAACCACAACGCCTTCTGGTTCTGGGTCAGTGGGTACTGCTGCTCGTCACTGAACACCTCGATCGTCGCGGCATCGGCGCATTCACCAGCATCGGTCGCTACCAGGTCAACCACGCCGTCATGCAACTGCGCGATCAGTTCGCTGACCGGCGCGTCACTCAGCAAGGTCACCACTGGCAGCGCGATCCTGAGCTCGGTATGGACCCGGGCACGCAACTCCATCGCGAGCAGCGAGTCCAGACCGAGCATGGTGAGGCTTACCGCGGGATCGACCTGCTCGGTCGTCACCCGCAGCACGCCCGCGACCAGCGCGGTGAAGCACTCCGTCAGCAGCAGCCGGCGGCTGTCCTCGTCGGCGTCGCGGAACTTGTCGAGCAAACTGCTGGTCCCGTTGGCCGGCGGGCCACTCCCGGCCACGGCCAGCTCGGTCACCAGCGGCGGCGGCACGGTGTACCAGGCCAGGAAGACCGGCCAGTCGACGACCGTGGCGACCAGCAGCTGGGCCCGATCCTGACCGATGACGCGCTCGAGCACCGCCATGCCGGCATCCGGCGAGAGCGAGGTCATTCCACGGCTGTTGCGGTAGTGGTCGATCAGCCCGAGTTCTTCGATCATGCCGGTGGCCCACGGACCCCAGTCGATGCTCAGCGCCGGCAGGCCGCGCGCGCGGCGGTGGTGTGCCAGCGCATCCAGGAAGGCGTTACCGGCCGCGTAATTGGTCTGGCCGGCGGTGGTCAGCAGCGAGGCGATCGAGGCGAACAGCACGAAGTGCTCGAGCGGCTCGTTGCGCAGATGGTGGTGCAGCAGGTAGGCACCGATGACCTTGGGATCGTGCACGGCATCGAAGACCTGCCGGTCCATCTCGCCGACCAGGGTGTCGCGGACGTGGCCGGCGAGGTGGAACACGCCACGGATCGGCGGCGACTCGTGCCGCCGGTAGTCCTCCAGCCATGCGGTCAGGCTCGCCTCGTCGGCGATGTCGAGCGACGCCAGGATCGGCTGAGTTCCGAGTGTTTCCAGCTCCTGGAGGAAACGCACGTTGCGCCCGGCGGTGGTCTCGGGATCGAGCCCGCGCCACCGGCTGCGCTCGGGCAACGTGGTGCGGCCCACGAGGATGAGCCGGCGCGCGCCCCGCGTGACAAGCGTGCGACACAACAGCCGGCCGAGCGCACCGAATGCGCCGGTCACCAGATAGCTGCCATCGGCGCGCAGGCGCAACGGCAGCGGGCGGGTGAGACCAGCGGCCGGCTTGAGCCGGCTGGTGTAGCGGCAGCTGCCGCGCAGTGCGATCTCGTCCTCGTCGTTGACCGACACTTCGCGCAGCAACGCCTCAGCCTCGGCCCGGCGTGTCGCGGCATCGTCGCGCAGTTCATTGTCTCGATGAGCACTGTCTCGATGAGCATCGTCTCGATGAGCCGGGTCGAGGTCGATCAGCTTGCCGCGATGGGCGACCAGCTCCTGGTACCACAGCACGCGGCCGATGCCCCAGGCCGGCGCACCGAGCGGCTCGACCGCATCCCCGGCTGCCACCGCCTGCGTTCCCCGCGTCACGATGTGCAACCTGCTGCCAGACTGTTCGGATAGCAGCAATTGGGCCAGCGCGATCAGCGAATAGGAACCGACACTGTTGTGCTGACCGAGCTCGTGCCGGGCCGTTGCGTCGATCGACGGCAGATCGAGATTCCACAGGTGCACGATGGTGCGCAGCGGCGCGCCGCCATCCTCACCGCCCAGGTCAGCGAACAGGCGCTTGAGGTCCGAGGTGGAGCCCGGCACGACCGTCGATTCCTGACGCTGCCGCATCATCCGGTAGCTCCGGCCCGGACGCACCAGATGGCAGCGCCCGCCC
>JALZHU010000396.1 GCA_030860695.1 Actinomycetota bacterium | reverse complement strand
CGAAGTCACCGGTCTGGCCACAACAGCCTGATCGGGCACTACCAGAGGGTCCACCACGTCCTGGCAACCACCAGCAACACCAAGGCCCGATAAGTTGACAATGCCCGCCGCGCGGCTAGTCGACCGCCTCATCGTCGGCACCGCCCCGAAGATCATCGGTGCTGGGACAGAGGCGGTAGGCGACCTCGGTATCGCGCGCGTGATGCAGGGGATACCACTGCGCAATAGGTGCATGCACGTCACCGCGGATGACGTCATCACCGCTTGGGACGTTGCCTAACACCTCCCCGCCGGGCCGAGCTCGGCGACCGTCAGCGGCAGGTCAGGGTTGGTGGACAGGACCATGTCGTGGACGCCGTACTCGTGGAGTAGCGCGACCTCGCCGAGCCGCTCGGGCGGCAGCTGCACCAGACGGCCAGGCTGAGGGACGTAGCAGCTGTAACCGAGCTCGACGCACATCCGCGTGAGCAACCGCCGCAACCGCGTCGTACCGGGTAGGACCTCGATGATCACAGTTGGTCGGTGGGCCCGCAAGTGATCACCGGCCGCGGCCAGTAGCGTGTGCTCTTGGCCCTCGACGTCGAGCTTGAGCATGTCTATACCGGCAAGGAGTGTCCGCACGTCAACTGTCGGCACCTCGATGACCGCCCCTACAGGACCGGCCATCTGCTGCGGCAGTTCGGCGTCACCGTCGAGGAACGCGACGGTCGGTGCGGGCAGCTGGTCACGCGGGACCAGGAGCCGGGCGATGCCTGCTGCCGGGTCGGCGACCGCGGCGGCTGCGATGAGCTTGATCGATGTGATCCCGTTGAGGTCAAGGTTGGCACGACACAGCCTCATCGAGGCCGGGTGCGGTTCGACCGCTGTGTAGTGGACGCCCGGCGCGGCGCGGATCCCTTGCACAGCGTAGTAGCCGACGTTAGCACCCAATTCCAAGATCGCTGAAGAGTTGCGGCACAGGTACCGCCACCAGGGCAGCAGTTCCGGCTCCCAACCCTGCTCGCCGAACCAGTACAGCTGGGCGAGGACCAAGGAGTCGCCGCTGACGAATGAGCGTGCGGGGTTATCCACCAGCGGGAATGTCTGGATCGACGCGGGGATGCCGCCGTGGCGCAGCGCAGTGAGCAGTCCGCGGCGAAGGCGGCCCTGAGGGGTGGCCGATGCCGGCGGAGGAGTCCGCAGCCGGTCGGCTAGCAGGCCGGGCAGCCGGCGAACCACAGCGCGCATCATGCGCTGCTCGGCCGTGCGCAGGCCCCACGACAACGCATCGAGGTCCAACCTGCGCACACCTCCCCTCTCCCAATCAGACTCCAGCAACGACTTGCCGTCGCCAAACGGCGACCTGCTCGACTCCGAGGTCGCGTCCTGCCCGTGTTTGGCTGCACCGACGGTTGAGCACAGCAATCCCCGGCTCTTGGTGTCCCACATGCACCAACGACAAAGCGCTGACGCTTAACGACTGCAGTTACGGCTCGCCCCACGGCTTGGTACGCCGCCTCACCGCCGGGGCACTGCGTAAGCCGATCAACCAACGCGTCGGGCTTCGCAGTGAGCTGGCATTGTTGCTCACCCTGTTGACCAAGCTGCGTCAAAGCGCCAGGTTGCAAGCTATGGCCTTCACCATGAACGGCCAGCCCCGCAGAGGAACATCGTATTACGCCAAAGGAAGTGCGAGGACTCGGACATGGAACCGAAATATGTCTCAAAAGACGCGCCCAGGCCCGAGCGCGCCCCTGGGGGCTGCCACGGGATCTTGTGAGCACCGTGCAGAGTTACTTTCAATACGAAGTAGCAGTAGAAACAGGAACATATGAAGGCACAAGTACCCGGATATTGCGCTTGGGCTCAAACGGTCACAGCGATAGGTCTTTATCTTAGCAGATTTTGATCTGCTAGGGTGCACCCTTTTCCGGGGATATTCTGGGGGATGGTTGATGAGTGGGGGCATGCCGTTGTGCACCGAGGAACGGGAGACGATCTCCCGCGAGTTGAGTCGGAAAAATTCGGCCCGTGGCATCGCAAAATTGCTTGGTCGGCACCATAGCACGATCGCCCGTGAGATCAATCGTAATGGTGGTGCCGCTAATTATCGGGCGCTCGCAGCGCAGGAGCGTTACGAGTCATTCAAGGTACGGCCGAAGGAGCACAAGCTGGTGGCCTCGTCCCGGCTTCATGATGCGGTGAACGAGGGCTTGGAACAGAAGTGGTCTCCGGAGCAGATCAGTGCCAGACTGACCGAGGAGTATCCCGATGATCTGGAGATGAGAGTGTCCCACGAGACAATTTACCAAACGCTGTATCTGCAAGCGAAAGGCGAGTTGCGCACTGAGCTTAGACTCGCGTTGCGGCAGGGCCGGGCGAGGCGCGTTCCCCGGTCCAGGGTCACTCTGAGTAGGGGAAAGGTTCTGGACATGGTCAATATAAGCGAACGCCCCACCGAGGCCGAAGACCGCGCGGTACCCGGTTTTTGGGAAGGAGATCTGATCATCGGAAAAGGCGGTAAATCGCAGATCGCGACCTTGGTCGAGCGGACCAGCCGGTTTACCATGCTTGTGCGGATTCCCTACGATCGCTGCGTCGATCGCGTCGCCGCGCTCTTGGCTAAGAAAATGGAAACCCTTCCCGAGTTCCTGCGCAACAGCGTGACCTGAGACCAGGGCAAGGAAATGGCCCGCCACGCCGACTTCACGATTCGCACCGGCTTGCCCGTCTATTTCTGCGATCCACACTCACCGTGGCAACGCGGCACCAACGAGAACACCAACGGGCTGCTCCGCCAGTACTTCCCGAAAGGCACCGATCTGTCCTTGCACACCCAGGAAGAACTTGATAGAGTAGCGGCCGAACTGAATGGCACACCACGCAAGACGCTCAACTGGCGAAAGCCGATCGAAGTCTTCGAGAAGCTAATCGCGGAGCATTGTGTCGCTATGATCGATTGAAACCGCCCCCAGTTTCGGTTTCTCATCCGAGATCGGGCTGGTCAGTTCATCGCGTCGTTTGATGCGGTCTGGCCGATGGGGGCATTCAGGCGGTCAGGGTTCTTCCGCGTTGCCCACAAGCGAACTGTGTCGCCGAACGGTTCGTGCGCACGAGCAGAGCCGAACTCACGACCGCATGGTGATCTTCAGTCAGTGGCACCTGCGTGTAGTGCTCGCGGAAGACGTTCGGCACGACACCAGGGTTGATCATAACCGGGCGCTGAGGTAGGTGCAAGATAATCGACGTGCACGGTGGTGCATCGGGCACAACGACATGAAGGGATGCTATGGCCACCCAGACCCTGACTGAAGCGAACTTCAATGAGGTAGTCACCGGCAACGATGTGGTTTTCGTCTGTTTCTGTGACTCCTCGTCCGACGTCTGCCGTAGGTTCGCGCCGACGTTCGAGGGGTCCTCGAACGAGCACCCCGACGTCGTCTACGGCACGGTCGATGTCGAGGCCGAGCAGGGCTTGGCGGCCGCTGCCAACATCAGCAGGAGCCCCACCATCATGGCGTACCGGAAGGGTGTGCTGGTGTACTCGCAACCGGACGGGCTGCCCCCGGAGGCTCTAGAGGACGTGGTCACCCAGGTGAAGGCCATTGACCTGGACGAAGACCGCAAGGACCTGGACCAAGCGCGCAACCAGCTGGCTTGGGAGTAAGCGAAACACACGGTCGGTGGGCTGTTTTGGGGGATCTTCCCCGCGGTGCGGCCATGAGGAGAGTCCATCCGGGTAGTTCCATGGACGATCCTGGTGCGAACGCCCATGCCTACTGGAGCAAGCTGATTTGGATCTGGCCCACTTTCCGTGATCGAGTTGGCCCCGTGGTGTGTGTCGTTGCGGACTTCTTGATCACATCAGCGTGATCATGATCGGCTGTGTGGTGATCACGATGGTGTTGAGGTTCTT
>JALZHU010000014.1 GCA_030860695.1 Actinomycetota bacterium | reverse complement strand
GGCCGAGGTAGCGGCGTCGCTTGCACGCCTCGAGCGCGGCGATGTCGTCGCGGTTCCCGGCGGGCGCCGGTCAGGGCTAGCCGTGGTGCTCGATGCCGGCGACGGTTCCGGCGAGGATCCCCGCCCGCTGGTGCTCACCGAGGACCGCTGGGCGGGCCGGCTGTCGACCACCGACTTCCCGACCCCGGTCCAGGCGCTAGGCCGGATGCGGCTGCCCAAGCGGGTGGAGTACTGGTTTCCCCGGGTGAGCCGCGACCTCGCCTCGGCGTTGCGCGAGACCGGCATCGTGATACCCCCCCGGACCCGGCGGCGCAGCGAGGCGGCTGACGACGCCGAGCTGGCTGCCCTGCGCCGGGCGCTGCGGGCGCATCCGTGCCACGCCTGCGACGATCGGGACGAACACGCCCAATGGGCGCAACGGCACGATCAGCTGGAACGGGAGACCGAAACGCTGCGCCAGCAGATCGCGGCCACCAGGCACTCGCTGGCCCGCACATTCGATCGGATCCGGGCCCTGCTTGCCGAGCGCGGCTATCTGGAAGGCGAGCAGCTCACCGAGCACGGCCGCCGGCTGGCCCGGTTGTGGTCAGAGACCGATCTACTCACCGCGGAATGCCTGCGGCACGGGATCTGGGATGACCTGGAGCCCGCCGAGCTGGCCGCGGTGATCTCAGCGCTGGTTTACGAAACCCGCGGCGATGTCGTCGCTCCTCGAGTTCCTGCCGGTCGGGTGAGCGATGCGCTGGCAGCCACCGTGCGGTTATGGGCGGAGCTGGAAGCCGACGAGCGGCGGTACCGGCTGGAACGCACCCGCGAACCCGACCTGGGCTTCGCCTGGCCGGTATACCGGTGGGCGCGCGGTGAGTCGCTGTCGGCGGTGCTGGTGGCTGCGGAGAATAACGGTGCTGAGCTGTCCGCGGGAGACTTCGTGCGGTGGTGCCGGCAGGTGGTGGACGTGCTCGACCAGGTGCGCGGTGTCGCCGGGGAGGGCTCCCGGGTCGGGGCCGCGGCGGCCGCCGCAGTGGGTGCGTTGCGCCGTGGCGTGGTTGCTATGGGAACAGTCTAAGAAGTTCCTCGACGTGGTCGTGTCAGGTGAGGTTGGCGAACGCCTCGACCTCGTTGATCCGACCGGACACGATCAACACATCTCCGTGGTGCACAACGGTGTCCGGGGTAGCGTAGGTGAAATCTTCACCAGGACGCTTGACGGCGACCACGGTGATGCCGTACCGCGTGCGGACCCCGCTCGCTGAAAGCGAGCGGTCGAGGATCTCGCCCGGTGCGGCGGTCTTGACCATGGCGAAGTCGTCCTCGAACTCGATGTAGTCGATCATCCGGCCGGTGACTAGATGGGCCACGCGCTCACCCATTTCATATTCGGGAAGCACGACGTGGTGAGCGCCGACCCGCTGCAGGATGCGTCCGTGCTGGCGGCTGATCGCTTTGGCCCAGATGTTCGGGATGCCGAGGTCGACAAGCACCGCCGTGGTGAGGATGCTCGCCTCGAGGTTGGTGCCGATGCCGACGACGGCGCGTCTGAAATCGGGCACGTCGAGCTGCTGCAGCGCCTCGGGGTCGGTGGTATCAGCGACCGCGGCGTGGGTCAGGTCGTCGGCGTACTTCTGGACGAGGACCGGATCGCAGTCTAGGCCGAGCACCTCCGAGCCGCGGCGGACCAGTTCCAGTGCCAGCGATGAGCCGAACCGGCCGAGGCCGAGCACGACGACCCGGCTGGTGCGGGGGCTGGGGTCGTTCTTAGCCAACGATGGTTCGCTCCTCCGGCAGCTCGTAGCGGCGCCCGCGGTCGCGCAAGGCGAGCGCGGAGGCCAGTGTGATGGGGCCCAGTCTGCCTAGGAACATCAGTGCGGTCAGCAGAAGTAGCCCGGGAGCGGACAAGTCGTCGGTGATGCCTGTCGAGAGCCCGACGGTGCCGAAGGCGGAGACGGTCTCGAACAGCACCGCGTCAAGCCCGAAGTCACTGATCGACAGCAGAGCCACGGTGGACACCATCACCAGCCCGACGCCGGCCAGTGCGACGGTGAGTGCCTGGCGCTGCACGGTGTCGGGCAGTCGCCTGCCGAGGACGTGCACCGTGGGTTCGCCGCGGATCTCGGCGAACATGACAAACGCAAGCAACGCGAAGGTGGTCACCTTGATGCCGCCGGCGGTGCCGGCGCTGCCGCCGATGAACATCAGGACGTCTGTGATGAGCAGTGTCGCGGGGTTCATCTGCCCGACGTCGATGCTGTTGAACCCGGCGGTGCGCGGCATGATGCCGTGAAAGAAACCGATGACGAGCTTGCCGCCCACGTCTACCGAACCGATCGTGCCGGGGTTGCGCCACTCGGCGATGAGGAACGCCGCGATCCCCACCAACACAAGTATCGCGTAGGTGATGACGGTGATCCGTACGTGCAGTGACCACCGCGAGGTGCGCCCGCGCAGCCGCCGGCCCACCTCGAACAGCACCGGGAAGCCGATGCCCCCGGCGATGGATGCCAGCGTGATAGACACGCAGATCCAGGGATCAGTGGCGAAGGGGATTATGTTGTTGGTGAACAGCGCAAAGCCGGCGTTGTTGAACGATGACACAGCGTGGAAGCCGCCAAGGTATAGCGCTCGCCCTAGCGGTTCGCCGTAAAACAGCGTGAATCGCGTGGCCAATGGCACCGCGACCAGGAGCTCAATGACTAGGCTGATCGCGAGTATGCCGCCGATGACCTGGCGGACCTCGCCGAGCCCGAGTGACTTGGTCTCAGCTTGGGCGGTCAGCTGTAGCCGCAGCCCAATGCGCCGGCGATGAGCAGCCCGAGCAGCGTCGCCAAGGTCATGATTCCAATGCCGCCGGCCTGGATCAGCCCGAGGATTGCCAGCTCGCCAAACGTGGACCAGTACGTCGGGGTGTCCACGACGATCAAGCCGGTGACGCACACCGCAGAGACCGCGGTAAACACCGCCGTGACGAAGTCGGTCGACGTGCCGGTCTCGGTGGCGACGGGCAGCATCAACAACGCCGTCCCGATCGCCACCGCCACGGCGAATCCGGCGACCACTGCGGCAGCCGGCCGGCGGAGCAGCCCGGAAACCGGCGACCACTGCCGCAGCACCACGATCGCCACAGAGCGGAGACTAGCCGCCACGATGTAAGTGTGAAGATCGACGCATGAACGGGATCGAAGAATACGACTATGTCGTCGTTGGCGGTGGCTCGGCGGGGTGCGTCGTCGCGGCCCGGCTGTCGGAGGATCCGTCGGTGACGGTATGCCTGCTCGAAGCTGGCCCGTCCGACGTGGACGACCCGAAGGTCCTGCGGCTAGAGCTGTGGCCGCACCTGCTCGGTTCCGGCTACGACTGGGATTACCCGGTCGAGCCGCAGGCCAACGGCAACAGCTTCGTGCGGCACGCCCGGGGCAAGGTCCTCGGTGGCTGCTCATCGCATAACTCCTGCATCGCCTTCTGGCCTCCCCGCGAGGATCTCGATGAATGGGCGGCGATGGGGTGTACGGGCTGGAACGCCGACGAGTGCTGGCCGCTCATCGCGCGGTTGGAGAACAACGACGGTCCGGGCGATCACCACGGCCGCTCGGGCCCGGTGACACTGCGGCAGATCCCCCCGCATGACCCTTGCGGTGTCGCGATGCTGGCGGCCGCGGCCGCGGTGGGCCTGCCCACCGTGTGCTTCAACGAGGGTGTCACGGTTACCGAGGGCGCTGGCTTCTTCCAGCTCAACGCCGACGAGGACAACATCCGCATGTCGTCCTCGCGCGGCTACCTGCACCCGATCATGGGTCGGCGGCACAACCTCACCGTCCGCACCGACGCCTGGGTCAAGCAGGTGCTTTTCGACGCAGCTAAACGGGCGACGGGGGTGAAGTATCTCGACTCAACGACCTTCCGGTACCACACCGTGAGCGCCCGGCGTGAGGTGATCCTGTCCGCGGGGGCGATCGACACGCCCAAGTTGCTCATGCTGTCCGGCATTGGACCGGCCGAGCACCTGCGCGACGTCGGCATCGACGTGCTGGTGGACTGCCCCGCTGTGGGGTCCAATCTGGACGATCACGTCGAGGGGCTGGTGATGTGGGAAGCGTCGCGTCCGATGGTTGCCCATTCCACACAGTGGTGGGAGATCGGCCTGTTCACCCGTACCGAACCGGGACTCGACCGTCCAGACCTGATGATGCATTACGGCTCGGTGCCCTTTGACATGAACACCGTGCGCTGGGGCTATCCGACCACGTCCAATGGCTTCTGCCTGACACCTAACGTCACCCGCGGCCGGTCCCGGGGGACGGTCCGGCTTCGGTCACGTGACTTCCAGGACCGCGCGAAGGTTGACCCGCGCTACTTTACCGATCCCGAAGGCCACGACATCGCCGTGATGCTCGCCGGGATCAAGCTTGGCCGCCGGATTGGCGCGCAGCCGGCGTTGCGGAGCTGGATCGAACGTGAACTGACACCCGGCCCGGACGCGGTCACCGACGACGAGCTCATCGATTACATCCGCAAAACGCACAACACCGTCTATCACCTTGCGGGCACGGTCAGGATGGGCGCCGTGGACGACCCGCATGCCGCGCTTGATCCCCGGCTGCGGGTCAAGGGTGTGACCGGGTTGCGCGTCGCCGATGCCTCCGTCATGCCTTTCCTGTCAGCCGTCAACCCGAACGTCACCATCATGATGATCGGGGAGAAGGCCAGCGATCTGATCGCCGAGGACGCGGGTCAGCGCCGAGCCTGAAGCGCTGCGACGAGGCGGTTCACCGCCGTGCCCAGGCCCCACGTGCGCTGCAGCTCGGTCAACGCGCCCAGGTCAGCGGGCGCCGAGGGCAGCGTGTCGTCGCGATCCTGCTGCACCGGGGCGTCGGTAGCCACCCGCACGACGGTCGATGCCAGCTCCAGGTAGGCGCGGGCGTCGCGCAGCTTGGCCCGGATGCCCAGGGCAAGCGATGATTTGTGATCATCAAGCGCCGCAAGTAGGCCCTCCACCGAACCGAACCGGCTAATCAGCGTGGCTGCGGTCTTTTCCCCGATTCCAGACACTCCGGGCAGGCCGTCGGACGGGTCACCGCGCAGCACAGCCAGGTCTGCGTAGGCCGGTCCGGCACCGGTCTCGGGCAGCCCGTACCGGCTTGCAAGTTCGGCAGGACCGATCACTTCCGCCTTGGTCAGCCCCCGCCCGACGTAGACCACCCGCACCGGTGTTGGTTCGGCGCGCACCACCTGAAACAGATCCCGGTCACCGCTGACCACTTCGACCGGGTCGCGGTGCTCAGCTGCGGCCAGCGCGCCGATCACGTCATCAGCTTCGTACCCGTCCGCGCCTGCGGTGGCCAGGCCGACGGCGGCCAGCAGTTCGAGGATCAGCGGAACCTGCGGGCTTAGCGTGTCCGGCACGGCCTCGACGTCAGGAGTCCCGGGCCCGGTCTGCTCGGCGACCCGGTGCGCCTTGTAGGAGGGAATCGCGGCGACCCGAAAGGCCGGTCGCCAGTCCAAGTCCAGACAGGCGACCAGGCGGGACGGGCGGCGCGACTCGATCAGGCGGGCGAGCATGTCCGCAAAGCCCCGCACCGCGTTCACCGGGGTGCCGTCCGGAGCAGTGATCGACTCCGGGACCCCGTAGTAAGCCCGGAAGTACAGGCTCGCGGCGTCGACCAGCAGCAGGGGCGCCTCCATGAGTGCAGAGCCTGCCAGCTGCCGGTCCTGGCCGGCATTAGGCTTGGGCTGTGCCCACCTCACTCGATGCTCTCACTGCCCGGCTGACCCGGGCGCGCGACGCCACCCGGGCCGCCGGCCTGGACGCCCTGCTGGTCACTCCCAGCCCGGACCTGCGCTACCTGCTCGGCATCGCCGGTGAATCCCATGAGCGGCTAACCTGTCTGGTGTTGCCCGCTGACGGCGACCCGGTGCTGGTGGTCCCGGCGCTGGAACGGCCGGGCCTGGACGGCACGCCGGTGCTCGGGCTCGGCCTGGACATCGCCGAGTGGGCCGACGGTGATGATCCATACGCCCTGGTGGCCGACCTGCTGGGCAGGTCCGGGTCGCCACTGGTTCGCACCGCAGTGGGAGACGCGATGCCCGCGGCACACGTGCTGCGGCTGCGGGCCGCGCTGCCAGCCTGCGAGCAGGAGCTGGCCTCCACGGTGCTGGCGCAGCTGCGGATGCGCAAGGATAGCGCAGAGATCGCTGCGCTGACCGCCGCAGGCCAAGCCATCGACCGGGTGCACGCCCGGATGGGGGAGTGGCTGCGGCTCGGGCGCACCGAGGCGCAAGTCGGTGCCGATGTGGCCGCCGCGATCGTCGCAGAGGGGCACGTTGCGGCGGCGTTCGTCATCGTCGGTTCCGGTCCGCACGGGGCCAGCCCGCACCACGACGTCTCCGACCGGATGGTGCAGCCCGGGGACGTGGTAGTGGTCGATATCGGGGGGCCCACGCCGGAGGGCTACTTCTCCGACTGCACCCGCACCTACAGCCTGGGCGAACCGGCCGACACCGACGTCACCAGGTGCTACGCGGTGCTGCAGGCTGCCCAGGACGCCGCGGTCGCGGCCATCACGCCTGGGGTGACCGCGCAGCAGGTCGATGCCGCCGCCCGAGTCCCGATCACCGACGCCGGCCTCGGGGAGCGGTTCATCCACCGGACTGGACATGGGATCGGTCTCGAGGTGCACGAGGAGCCCTACATCGTGACCGGCAACGACCTCGTGCTTGAGCCCGGGATGGCGTTCAGCATCGAGCCGGGCGTCTACCTGCCGGGCCGCTGGGGTGCCCGCATTGAAGACATCGTGGTGGTCACCGAGAACGGCGCGAGGCGGCTCAATCACCGCCCGCGCGAACTCGCGGTCTTACCGGTATGAGAAGCCCAGGTCCTGGAGCGCAAGCGACAGAACTTCGTCACCTGGTCGTCGCTGTCCCAGCCCTGCTCGGCACTTGTGTGAGCGGCTCAACGAGCTGATTAACGAAAGCTTGCGATACACCTTGGCCAATAGATCCGTCGGACGATCGTCGCACCCGGAATTGTTGCCCGAATCACAGATGCACCCACTGGCAACCAGGATTTAACGCTTGTCTGCGATTAGTCACATCGATTCAACGCCGGCGTAACAACCGGCCAGTTAGGGTCGAAAAGGTCAGCAAGGGGGGCATCTAGCTCTCAGTTCTATGCCCAGGTTCAAGCCCTTATGAAACGTTGGCTGCCGCCTGGAGAGAGAGGATAATCATGACCATAGAAAAGCAGACCGATGAAGTTGAAGAAGTCGAACAGTCCAACCAGCTAGTAACCGCGGAGTTTGCTCCACTCGCTGATTTCGCCGCGTTCGGAGCATACGAGGCGGTGGCCGTTCAAGAGACCGGTAGTGACATTTCAACGCTCATCGGCCACCTCCCGGAGGCAATATCTGGATACCTTATGATACGTCCGGAATCTGCGTCGCTGATAAGCGGATCGAACCCACCGATCAGCGAGCCACTGATAAAGGAGTGGCTAGAGAGGACAGTCTCCGGGCCATTTGACGGCGCGTTGGCCGGCTTCCTACGAGAGAGCAGTCATATCGGGGAAAAGGAAGTAACCTTCCCGGGAGTGCAGGTACCGCTTCCGCCTCAGCTGATCCTGGCTCTCACTGCCTGGGTTCAGGGACAGATTTTGGCGGCCATGGGGCAGACCTGCGACGTCGCTACTGTCTCCGCCGCCGGGGGAGCATGGATGAACCAGTTCATGCTGCAGCTGGGGATCATTCTTGCGCCTAGCCTTGCCGAGCCGGACGGTCCCCTAGGTCATCATGAAGCCGCCGAGTTTCACTCCTACGCGGAGTTTGCAGGATTTGGTGGAAAGGAGGCGTCGATCCTACGCAAGACCGGTCCGCTGCTGGAACCTGCCGCAGGTGGCGTAGTTGCAGTTGCTTATGATTATCTGCTTTCCCGTCCAGAATCGGCCGGATATTTCCAGGACAGCACGCACCTTGCGCAGCGCAAGAAGACACTCAAGACGTGGTGGTCCAAGAGCACCACGAAGCCGATGGACGGCGATTTCCACGCCTACCTGTCCCGAGTAGCCGATGCACACGTCAAGGGCGGTGGGATGTACCCTCACGTGGTCATTCCGGCTGATCTCACCATCGCTCTGATGGGATGGGTCGAAATGAGAGTCATGACAGCGTTGAACACCATCGCTCCGGGAGCCGACGGTGAGTATGTCTTCGGCAAGATTCCCGAGCCGGCAGCGGCCGCGGAGGTGGGTCAGGCATGGATGCGGATGCTGACCTTGCAGCTAGGGATCCTGCTCAAGCCTTACCTTGCATCGCCCATCGCGCCTGCGGTCGCCTGACGATATCGCGGCCAGATCGCCGTCCAGGTCAAAGTCGACTTGGACGCGAGCTCACCGTCCCGCCGGCCTGCCCCGCCGGACCCACCCTGATCGGGGTGATGTGTGGCTTGACAAACCCACGCGGGGTGGCATGATCTCCCTTCGACCGGGCGCTGGCCGCCGACACCTCGTAGACCAGTTGTGCGCTCAGGTGTGGCCGGGCGACTATGAGCGCTACGAACTGGTGTGGGGGTTGATCCTCAAGGCCCCGATTCATAGGCCTTTTCTAGACGCTTTTGATGCCGTTCCTCTCGTAGCATCCGCCCGTGGCTTTCGATCTGCATACGAGTCATCTCGATCGCTGTCTGCTGCGTTCGACCTCGTGGGCAAGCAGCTGTCGCCGTGGATCCGGGACCTCGGGAAGATCACCCTGTACCGCACCGGCCCCCCGCAGGAGTTCCTGACCCGCTACCCCAGGTCGGGGCCGCTGCTGACCCGCCGGCTGAACACCGACCTGGTCACGGGCATGTGGGACGACCTGCTGCGGGTCGCCGCGGTGTAGGGCGGGCACGCCACCGCCGCTCTAGTGGTCGGCAAGCTGTGCTCGTCCAAACGGCAACAGAACGCCCTCGCCGCGGCGATCAAGGAGTACGGTGCGCTGCGCCGTACCGTCTACGCCGCCCGGTACCTGGCCGACGAAACCTACCGGCGTCGCATCGCCCGGCAGCTGAACAAGGGCGAGAACGTGCGCGCCCTACGGCGCTCCCTCCCCTACGCCGGCGAAGGCGCCGTACGCCGACGTCATGTCGGCGGGGGCGCGCTTCGTGCGGCCCCTGTGGTCGGCTGGTTCGCGGTGGGCGCCGTACTCCTTGCCCGATGGTCGGACAGCCGGCCTCAGTTTGTGTGTCTTGTGTGCCGGACCCGCTGTACTCAGGTGGTGCGGTCGGGGTGGATCGCTTCGGCTGTCGTGTCGGCGTTGTGGTGGTCGCTTCCGGGGGTGGTGGCTGCCCAGCTGGCGAGCAGTGTGAACGCGTCTTCTGATGGCGAGCCCGGCTCGGCGGTGTAGGCGGTGAACACCAGGCCGGGTGCGGTTGGAAGGTCCATCGCGTTGTAGGCGACGTCGATTCTGCCGACGACAGGGTGATGGAACTGCTTGAACCCGGTGTGGTGCAGCCGCACGTCGTGGGCGGCCCAGCGGGTGCGGAATTCGTCGCTGCGGGTGGCGAGTTCGCCGACGAGGTCGGACAGGTCCCGGTTGAGGGGGTTACGGCCGGCTTCGGTGCGCAGCAGGGCGACGGTGGTGTTCGCGGCGCCGTCCCAGTCGGGGTAGAGGTCGTGGGCGCGGGGGTCGAGGAAGCAGAACCGGGCGAAGTTCGCCGGCCTGCTCGTGTTGTCGTAGATGGGTGAGTAGAGGGCGCGGCCGAGGGCGTTGATGGCGAGGATGTCTTGCCGGCCGTTGCGGATGAACGCGGCAGCGGTGGTCATGGAGCCGAGCAGATGTTGCAGGCTCGGCTGGATCTCCGGTGTGCTGTTGCGGCGGCGTGTGGTGCGGCGTGGTCGGGCGGCGCGGGCGAGGTCGAATAGGTGTGCGCGTTCGGCCTCGGTGAGTTGCAGGGCGCGGGCGACGGCGTTGAGGACCTCGTCGGAGACGCCGGTGACGTTTCCTTTCTCCAGCCGCGTGTAGTAGTCGGTGGACACGCCGGCGAGGAGCGCGACTTCTTCGCGGCGGAGGCCGGGCACGCGTCGGCGGCCTCCGCCGTAGCGGGGCATGCCTGCCTGTCCTGGGGTGATCTTGGCGCGTCGGGTGGCGAGGAACTCGCGGATCTCGGTGCGGCTGTCCATGCCTTCACGCTACGTCGGGTGACGGGGCTGAGGGGGGTTCTGCTGAACCCCCCGATAACCGCGACCTGCACGAGCTGCACAGGCGGGGGTTGCATGGGTGTCGCGCCGGTGCACGGCGCCGGCTAGAGCGAATCCGTGCAGGAGACACCAACGATGTCGATTCCGACCTTTGCTGCCGATCGGCGGCGTCCCGCCCAGGGACCGGACAGGGGTTCGGCGGGTAAGCCGATCCGGTTCGGGATGAAGGCGCGTGCTGTCACCGCGGCCGCGCTGATGCTGGCGGCGGGTGCCCTCGCGGCCTGCAGCAGCACAGTGCCGACTCGTTCTGCTGCACCGCAGGACCGGACGGGCACGGCCGCACCCCACGACGTGGGTAGCTCCGCCCGACCCAACGAGCGAGGAACCATGCGTATTCGACTCAGCGTGGGAGACGCCGTCGCGACGGCCACCTTGCGCGACAACGCGACCGCCCGCGACTTCGCGTCGCTTCTCCCGTTGAGGCTGCGCATGCATGACCTGTTTGGTCGGGAGAAGGCGGGCGGCCTGCCGCGTGCGCTGGCGGCCGGTGGCCAGCCTCAATCCACCTATGAGGTCGGTCAGCTCGGCTACTGGACACCCAGCCACGACCTCGCGATCTACTATCGAAACGACGGCGAGCAGATCCCCGCGCCTGGGATCGTGATCATCGGCCAGATCGACAGCGGGCTGGACGCGATCGCGACCGCCGGCGATGACCTCCGAGTGACCATCACCGCACTCGACTGACCACGTCGGACCGGAACCAACCCGAAGGAGAGCGCTGATGCGCGCCACGATCCTGCACGCCGCCCGCGACGTCCGCCTCGAGAACGTCGACGACCCGACCATCGTCAAGCCGACCGACGCGATCATCCGCCTGGCCGCGGCGTGCGTGTGCGGGTCTGACCTATGGCCCTACCGCGGCGCCGACCCGGTCGAGCGGCCCACCCCGATGGGCCACGAGTACGTCGGCATCGTCGAAGAGGTCGGCACGGCCGTCACCTCGGTCAAGCCAGGCCAGTTCGTCGTAGGCTCGTTCTTCGCCTCCGACAACACCTGCCCGAACTGCCGCAACGGCTTCCAGACCTCCTGCCAGCACTTCGAGCAGATCGGCGGCGCCCAAGCGGAGCTGATGCGGGTCCCGCTGGCCGACGGCACCCTCGTCGCCACCGACGGCACCCTCGTCGCCACCGACGGCATCCCCGACGACACCTACGTCCCGAGCCTGCTGACTGCTTCCGATGTGCTCGGTACCGGCTGGTGGGCCGCGGTCGCCGCCGGCGTCACGTCCGGCGACACCGTCGCCGTCGTCGGTGACGGCACCGTCGGCCTGCTCAGCGTGCTGTCGGCCAAGCAGCTCGGCGCCGACCGGATCATCGCGATGAGCCGGCACGAGCCCCGTCAGGCGCTCGCCCGCGAGTTCGGCGCCACCGACATCGTCACCGAACGCGGCGACGAAGGCGTCGCGCGCATCAAAGACATCACCGACGGCATCGGCGCCGACGCCGTGCTCGAATGCGTCGGCACATCCGAGGCGATGAGCCAGGCGCTGCGCTCGACCCGACCGGGCGGCGGCGTTGGCGTGGTCGGCGTTCCGCACGGCGTCGCGATCGACGGACAGGAGCTGTTCTTCTCCCACGTCCGTATCCAGGGCGGCCCTGCGCCGGTGCGCCGGTTCCTTCCGGACTTGATCGACCGCATCCTGACCGGCGCCATCGACCCGGGAAAGGTCTTCGACCTCACGCTGCCGCTGGAGCAGGTCGCCTACGGCTACGCTGCCATGGACGAGCGCCGTGCCATCAAGACCCTGCTGCGTCCCTGACCTCAAGAAGAAAGGAGCCCACTGATGACGACAAGCAACGGCCGATTCACGGGCAAGGTCGCATTCGTGACAGGCGCAACGAGCGGCATCGGCCGCGCCACAGCGCTCGCCTTCGCGCGCGAGGGCGCCAGCGTGACGGTCGCCGACATTGCGGCCGAGGGCAACCAGAACACCGCACGCATGATCGAGCAGGCAGGTGGACGGGCGCTGGCGGTCACGTGCGATGTCACCCGCAGCGAAGACGTGCAGGCAGCACTGACCACCACAATCGAGACGTTCGGGCGCCTCGACGTCGCCTTCAACAACGCCGGCATCGAACAGCCGATCAAGGCCGCGGACGACGTCACGGAGGACGAGTGGGACCGGCTCATCGCGGTCAACCTGCGCGGGGTGTTCGTGAGCATGAAGTACGAGATCCCGCTGATGTTCCAGCACGGGGGCGGCGCGATCGTGAACACCTCCTCCGGCGCCGGGGTCAAAGGCTTCAAAGGGCAAGCCGCGTACGCTGCGACAAAGCACGGCATCATCGGCCTCACCAAATCGGCGGCGCTCGACTACGCGTCCTCTAACATCCGCATCAACGCCATCTGCCCCGGGATCATCGACACTGAGATGATGCAGCGGTTCACCGGCGGCACCCCGGAAGGGCGGGACGCGGTGATCGCCCAAGAGCCAATCGGACGGATGGGCAAGCCCGAGGAGATCGCAGCGGCCGTGCTGTGGCTGTGCTCAGACGCGGGTGCCTTCACCATCGGCCACGCCATGGTCGTCGACGGTGGCCAAACCGCATAGCCACGCCCTGCGAGACAGCCGGCCGAGGGCGCCGCTGACCGCGTCCGCCCTGATCATGAGGGTTCGGGAGGAACGGAACAGGATCCTCTGCTAACGGCAGGGCTCGGTGGCCTTCAACAAATGAAGGTTTCTTGAAGGCCGCCGGGCGAGAGCTCCGGATCGCCTTCAAAAACTCGTTCAGAAACCGGTGTGTTCAGCAACCATGCCGGGACCGTTTTCTGAGAGCATCACGGCCGTGGCCGCCACGTTGGAACCGTCCGAACTGCTCCCCGCCGAACCGGCGGTGTTGACCAACATCCGCATCGGGTACGCCCGGGTCTCCACCGACGGGCAGAAGCTCGAACGCCAGATCGACGCCCTGCGCGCCGCGGGCTGCCGGCGCATCTTCGCCGAGAAACAGTCCGGCCGCGACACCGACCGACCCGAACTCGCCGCGTGCCTGGAGTTCATGCAGGCCTGGAGTTCATGCAGGCCTGCGACACCCTGGTTGTGCCGGCACTGGACCGGCGCTCCCGCTCCCTCCGCCGCCGGCCAGGCACGGCGTCAGCTGCCCGCGCCCCTGCTTAGCGTTGGTTTTGGGCTGGAAGCTACGGACGGCCCGTGGAGATCTGCCGGTCCAAGTGAGTGTTGCCGGTAGTCACCGTCAGGTGTTGGTGGTGCTTCCTAGGCCGATGACCCTTGTCATTCGGGATGAGCGACGCGGATGGGCCTGTCCTGGTGGGGTCTGGATGGCACCTACTGTGGAGTAGTCACAGTCGCCGAACTCCCCGAGGGAGTGGACGCGGAGATGCTTCGCCGTCATCTGCTGGCCCTGGGTGCCACCACCGCGTTCGGGGCTCCCATCCACGGACTGGGGGACTGCTGAGACAGGTAGGTGTCCCGGCGTCAGCGTCGATGCCCTCACGGCTGTGCGGGACTCATGTGGTGCAGGTCCGTGACCTGACGCGCGGGCTGCGCGCAGCGCTGCTCGACCACGGGTCCAACCCGGCGATGAGTAGTGCTGCCGCCGCGTGGGCTGAGCGTCTGCTCACCCTGCCCGGCCCCGAGAAGCTGACCCGGGAGCTGAGGACGGCGGTCGCGGAACTGCACGCCTTCACGGCGGGATGGGCAGCGCTGGACGCGGGGCTGGACGGCCGTGCCCTCTATCACTACTCCCGGGCACTGGAACTGGCCACCGAGACCGGCGAGACCTCTCTGCAAGCGATCGCTCTGGCGTGTGCGGGGCTGACCATGCTGGAGCACGGACACCCCAATGAGGGGCTGAAGATGTTGCAATTCACCCAGGTCACCGCCTGGAATATCCCACCTAGACACGACCGGGCAATGATCGAATCCTGCGCCCTGGCCGACTCGGCGATCGCCTACGCCCGGATGGGAGACACCCCCGCCGCCACCGCAGTGGCGAAGTCCCGTCAGCTGTGGTCCCCTACCCGCAGCGACCCCCGGGGCGACCAGGACTACGTGGCCGCCCGTTTGGCGATCAGCCAGGGACGGCTCGACGCCGCCGAACCGTTCGCTGTGGCCTCGGTACGCCGGTGGGAGGGCGTCAGCGAGCTGCGCCGCACCTCCTCCACCATCGTGCTGGCCACCATCCACGTTCAGGCTGGGGAACCCGACGGTCTCCCCCTGGCCCGCCGCGCGATTCTCGATGTGACCAAGCTCAGCTCGATCCAGGCCCGAACCCGGTTACATCCACTCGCCGCTGCACTGAAAGCCCGGCCCGGTACCGACGCCCAGGAGCTGGCCCGGATGGCCCGGCAGCAGGTAGCCGACACCCGGGTGTAGCCACGCGCCGGTTACCTGCTGTCCTGTTCCTGGCGCTGTCCTGCTGCCTGTCCCGTTACTCCACGGGCTCATCGTTCGGGTTCACCCGGAGCAGCGCCCGCAGCACAACCTCCGGGTCTGGCCCGGCGAGGGACACCCGCTCGTCACGGCCACCTTCGTGTGGCCGATGCCCCGTGCTCATCGGCCCACCGACTCAGCGGCCATCTCATCGAGATGGCACTGCCAGCGTCTCCGGATGATCAGCTTTGCTGTCGCCGAGTTCGACACAGGGTTGTCCAAGTGCGGCCGGGCAGCGCTGCTGCCGAGTTCGGGACGCTGAGGGCAGCAACGCGAAATCAGCATGTGAGACCGATCAATTCCAGGGCCAGGGGAACTACACCGTGCCCTGAGGCCGTTGTCGGGGTGATCCCGAGGTGAAATCTGGGGGTCGACACGGTCGCGGTGGCACTGCCCGCGCGGGGAGAGTGGGAGTGAGTGGGCCGCCAGGAGGAGGATTCGATGAGCACGTCACTGACCCGCCCACGGCACGGAAAGGTCATCGCGGGGGTGTGTGCCGGACTCGCCGAGCGGTTTGGTTGGAGCGCCAACGGCGTACGGCTGCTGTTCGTGCTGTCCTGCGTGCTGCCTGGTCCGCAGTTCGTGATCTACCTGGTGCTCTGGGTGCTGATGCCCAAGCGGCCGTACTGAGCGGCTACGGGAGTCGGGCGCGTAGCCAGCCATACCAGCTGGCAACACCATCGCCGGTGGTGGCCGACAGCTGCAGTACCTCGACATCCGGGTTCGCCCGGCGAGCGCCATCCAGAAACGCAGCGACGTCGAAATCGACGTACGGCAGCAGATCGATCTTGTTGAGCAGCACCAGGTCAGCAGCGCGGAACATCTGCGGGTACTTCCGCGGCTTCTCCGCGCCTTCGGTGACCGAGGTGATGACCACCCGGGCCTGCTCCCCGAGGTCAAACAATGCCGGGCACACGAGGTTGCCGACGTTCTCGATCAACACCACCGACCTGTCCGGTGGTTCCAACGTCCGCAGCCCGCTAGCCAGCATCTGAGCGTCAAGATGACAGCCCGACCCGGTGTTGATCTGCACCGCCGGAGCGCCGGTGGCCCGGATCCGATCGGCATCAAGCACCGTCTCTTGATCACCCTCAACAACTGACACTTGCAGCTCGGCGCCGAGTTCCCGGATGGTGCGCTCGAGAAGGGTGGTCTTGCCCGCTCCGGGTGAGCTCATCAGGTTCACTGCGAGGATGCCATGCTGCGCCAACCACTCCCGGTTGAGCTCAGCGAGCGCGTCATTGCGGGCTAGCACCGCCTGCTCGAGCGTGACGGTGCGAGTCGTGGTGTGTCCGTGCCCATGGCCGTGCTCGTGATCGTGGCTGTGCCCATGGCCCTGTTCGTGACCGTGCTCGTGGTCTTCGAGGATGGTGTCGCCGGAGCAGCCACACGTCGCGCACATCAGGCCATTACCTCAACTTCCCGGATTCTCAGTTCTTCTCCCGCGAGGAGCTCCCGGTTCGCGCTGCCACACGCACACAAGTCCAGCAGGTCATCTAGCGCGAACTCCGCGCCGCAGTCCCGGCAGCGGGCCTTCCCGGTGGGTTGGACGATCTCCAAAGCCGCTCCCGCGAGCGTGGTGCCCTCGGTCACGAGATCGAAGCAGAACCGGACCGAGTCGGCCACCACACCAGACAGGGTGCCGATCTCTAGGCAGACCCGCTGCACCGGCGCGTCGCCCATCCTTTCGCATATCGCCTGGACCACGCTCTGGGTAATCGCCATTTCATGCAAGAAAAACGCCCTCCTGAAACTTGGCACCCAGTGCAGTCCCCTGCGGGGATCTTGTCAAGGGCGAGAGAATTGTCCAGTGCAGCAATGTATCCGAGTTGAGGTGCGGGTCGAGGGTGTCGTGCAGGGCGTGGGTTTCCGGCCCTACGTGCACGGACTGGCGAGCCGTCTTGGCCTGTCCGGTCGAGTCGGCAACGACACCGCAGGGGTCTTCATGGAGGTCGAGGGAGCCGAGCAAGCAGTCAGCGAGTTCCTCGCCGCACTGCCGGCACAGGCCCCGCCCTTGGCCGTCATCGAGCAGGTGCGGACCAGTCCACTGGTTCCCACCGGCGAGTCGGGCTTCCACATCGTCTCCAGCAACGCCACCGGTCGGCGAGACACCTTGATCTCGCCGGACAGCGCGACCTGCGCGGACTGCCTTCGCGAGCTCGCCGATCCCACCGATCGCCGCTTTGAGTACCCGTTCATCAACTGCACCAACTGCGGTCCGAGATTCACCATCGTGCGCGACGTGCCCTACGACCGACCGTTCACCACGATGGCGCCCTTCACGATGTGCCAGGCCTGCGCCAGCGAGTACCACGATCCCGCCGATCGGCGCTTCCACGCCCAGCCAGTGTGCTGCCCGGCCTGCGGTCCCCGGCTTCGGCTACTCGACGCTGACGGCGCTGAGGTGGCGGGAGAGCCGCTGGCTGCGGCCGCGGAGCTGCTGGCCAACGGGGCGGTGCTGGCGGTCAAAGGGCTCGGTGGCTACCACGTCGCGACGCTGGCCGCCGACGCTGCCGCGACCGCCATGCTGCGCGCGCGAAAGCATCGCGAAGACAAGCCGTTCGCGGTGATGGTGGCCGACCTGGACACCGCCCACGAGCTGTGTGTGATCGATCCGGTGGGGGAGCGGGTGCTGGCGAGCTGGCGGCGGCCGATCGTGCTGCTGCCACGCCGCCCAGAGGCCCCGGTGGCCCCTGCGGTCGCGCCCGGCAATCGCAGCTTGGGGCTGATGTTGCCCTACACCCCGCTACATCACCTGCTGCTGCGCGCTACCGCCGCGCCCATCGTGCTGACCAGCGGCAACATTTCCGACGAGCCGATCGCCTACCGGGATGACGACGCGCGCCAGCGGCTGACCGGAATCGCGGACGCCTTCCTGACCCACGACCGGGCGATCCACATGCGCACCGACGACTCGGTGGTGCGGGTATTCCGCGGCGCTGAGCTCCCGGTGCGCCGATCCCGCGGCTACGCACCTGAACCGCTGACCCTCACACGGCCAGTGCCCCGGCCAATTCTCGGCTGCGGCGCGGAACTCAAGAGCACCTTCTGCCTAGCCCGTGGACGGCACGCGTTCATGTCTCATCACATCGGTGATCTGGAAAACTACGAGACCCTGCGGTCATACACCGAGGGCGTGGAGCACTTTCAGCGGCTCTTCGACGTGCAGCCGGAGGCGGTTGCGCACGACCTGCACCCGGAGTATTTGTCCACAAAGTACGCACAAGATCTCGACGAGGTCGATCTCATTGGGGTGCAGCACCACCACGCTCACATCGCGTCCTGCCTGGCCGACAACGGTGATGCTGGTCCGGTGGTGGGAGTGGCCTTCGACGGATTGGGCTACGGCAGTGACGGCACCTTGTGGGGCGGTGAGTTCCTGCTGGCGGACCTGGCCGGGTTCCAGCGGCTGGCGCACCTAGTTCCGGTTCCGATGCCGGGCGGCACCGCGGCCATTCGGCAACCCTGGCGGATGGCCGCCGCCTACCTGGGTTCTGACGCCCCGAGCGAGCTGGTGCAGCGCAACGCCGAGCACTGGGACTCGGTGCTGGCGATGGCCTCCCAGAAAGTGAATGCCCCGCTGACCTCCAGCGCCGGGCGACTGTTCGACGCCGTCGCGGCGATTCTCGGGATCCGCGACTCGATCAACTACGAGGGCCAAGCTGCGGTGGAACTTGAGCAGCGGGCCGACCTGACCGAGCAGGGAAGCTATCCGGCGGCGGTAACCCAAGGAACTACGCTGCAACTGCACGGCGCGGACCTGGTGTATGCGGTACTGGCCGACCTGCGCGCGGGGGTGGCTCCGGAGGTGATCGCCACCCGGTTCCACCACGGCGTAGCCGATGCGATCGTCCGGGTCTGCCTGATGCTGCGGGAGACTACCGGGGTCGGCGTCGCCGCCCTGTCCGGTGGGGTGTTCCAGAATGTGCTGCTGCTCGAGCGCACCGTGGCAGGCTTGGAGCAATCCGGTTTCCGAGTGCTCACCCACTCTCGAGTGCCGCCCAATGACGGCGGTATCAGCCTCGGCCAGGTCGCCGTCGCCGCTGAATTACTGCGTTCTGGGGACAGACTGCAGTAAGCGGGCTGGTGGAAACCGCGTTCTGGGGACAGAACGCGGTGCTTACGGATATTGCGTGCTTACGGATATTGCGTGCCTACGGATTGCGTGCCCACGGGGGCGGTGCGGCACCGCGGTTCATTGACCACGTCACACCGCCGAGCCGGCCCTCCCGAACAGGCTCCAGTGGGCGGTGCCGGTAGGACCTCGACAGCTCGGCGGTGGCGTCGCCGCCCTGGTTCAGCGCCAAGCATGGGGGACGGTAGGAACAGCGCGCGCAAACCTCTGCCGCCGGACTTGGATAGATCTCGGGATCCTTGGTGGCAGTGCTGGCCTCGGCGGCGAGGTCCGCGCCAGCCGCCGCCAGCTCGGCCTCGCCGCGCCGGATCCGGGTGCGGCGGAACGCGTCAGTTCCCTCGACATGCAACCGTTCGGCAGGGCCGATGCCGCTGCGGGCGTACATCCGGCGATGGTGCACCTGCAGGCGCCTCCCCAGCTGCGGGGATACCGTGCGCAGCTCGCCGGGGTCGGCGTTGATCTCGTTGTATATCGTGCCCCCGATGTGCATCCCGAGGTAGAACAACGGCCACGCCCAGCACCACGCGATCGTCCGCTCATCCAGCTGCAGCGCGTCCTGGTCGGCCCAGCCGTTGGTGACCAACCGGTGCTGGATAACCCAGTAAACGTTATCCGCGTCGATGGCGAGCAAATCGACGCGGTCGCAATATCGGATCTCCTCGCCGCCCGGTGTCAACAGAAATGCGCCGGGTGTCGCTGGGTCGGGAATGTTCACCTCGAAATCGATGTCGATCCGAATTGGGGTGAAGTGGTCCACCGCCGGTGCCCACGCCGCGTAGGCGTCGAGCAGCGCATGGCCCCGATCCAGCGTCTCCTGCCGGGCCCGATCGTCAGCTACGGCCTCCGCCTGGCCGCGCACCGAACGGTCCAGAGCCTGATGAACCAAGGGCTGCACGATCGCCCTGTCCCACTCCCACATCCCGGGAAAGTAGTACACCGCAAGCGCATCACGCAGTGCCTTATTCAGGTCGATCGGACCCGGACGGGAAATCGGCTCGAGGTTTTGCCGGTTGGGTGAACTCAGATCCCATTCCCGGCGGCAACGTTTGAATGCCGTCCGTTCGGAAGCGTGGATGCGGTAGGCCATCCCACCTCGATTAGTGCCAGTGCGGCCAGGGGTCGTCCAGTGACCAGCGGCAACGATCATGCCCTCCGGCCGCAGCCTCCATCTCAGCGAACAGATCATCAAAGAACGCCGACACGTCGTTGCGGTGGCGTGTCTGCCATCCGCCGTAGTAGATCCAGGCATCGGGCAGCGACTCACCCGGCGCCGGGGCAGGGAAGACTCCATCGGCACCGATGCGTCGCAACGTATAATTGTCGCCCCGGCGCTCGATGTAGACCAATTCACCAGGTTCGGGCCAATCAGCCACGATCTCGGTGATTAACTCGCTGCGATTCAGCGAACCTCCCTTATAACATGTCAGCAAATCCGCGGCAACGGGTCGCCGACGAGCAGATCAATGATCCGCGTGCCGCCGAATCCGGTCTTGAGCAGGACCAGCCCAGGCGGATCCTCGGCGACGCGGCCGACCATCGTGGCCCCGGCGCCCAGCGGATGTGCCTGCAACGCCGCCACCGCGGCGTCGGCCGCACCAGGGTCGACGATCACCACGATGCGTCCCTCGCAAGCGACGTAGAGCGGATCGATGCCCAACAGCTCGCAGGCGCCACGGACCTCCGCGCGCACCGGGATCGCGTCCTCATCGACGACCACGGCCACGCCCGCGGCCCTGGCCACTTCGTTGAGGATCGTCGCGACCCCGCCGCGGGTGGCGTCGCGCATAGCACGAACGTCCGGACCCACCGCGTCGAGCAGTCCCCGCACCAGGTCGTGCACCGACGCGGTGTCGGAGGTCAGATCGGCGTCGATGTCCAGCTCGCCGCGCGCCAACATAACGGTCATGCCGTGGTCGCCCACCGGTCCTGAGACGATCACCGCGTCGCCGGGGCGGGCGGTGGCTACGCCCAGGTTCAGGTCGTCGGTGACCAACCCGACCCCGGCTGTGGTGACGTAGCAGCCGTCCGCCTTGCCGCGCTGCACGACCTTAGTGTCGCCGGTGACAATCGAGACTCCAGCCGCTGCCGCCGCAGCAGCCATCGACGCCACGATCCGCCGCAAGTCGTCGACCGGGAAACCCTCTTCCAGGATGAACCCGGCGGACAGGTGGACTGGTCGCGCTCCGGAGACGGCCAGGTCGTTGACCGTGCCGTTGACGGCCAGGTCACCGATGTCACCGCCCGGGAAGAACAGCGGCGACACGACATACGAGTCGGTGGTGAAGGCCAGCCGCGCACCGCCAGCGGTCAGCATCGCGGCGTCCTCAAGAGGCTCCAGCGCCGGATTGCGGAAGGCGTCCAGGAAGATCGCCTCGATCAACGACTGGCTGGCCTTGCCACCGGCACCGTGCGCGAGCGTGATGAGCTTCTCGCGCACCCGCGGCCGGGCCCGCCGGGCCCGCTCGATGCGGTCCAGCACCAACTGCTCGCGGCCGGTGTGCTCAGTCCCGGCCGTGGCATGCCCGGGGTGTCCCGCGTCATGCTCGGCGACAGCCGCCTCCGCCCAGTCAGCCCGATGCTGCTGGGTGGTGTCCTGGTGCGTCATGCCCTGCTCGCCTCGATACTGACTTCACGGACCCGCTGGCGGCTGAACCGGCCGAAGTTGTAATACGCCGCACAGGCTCCCTCGGAGGAGACCATGCAGGTGCCAATCGGCGTCTCGGGTGTGCACGCGGTGCCAAACACCTTGCACTCCCAAGGCTTGAGCACACCCTTAAGCACCTCGCCGCACTGGCATGCCTTCGGGTCGGCGACCCTGACCCCCGGTAGCGTGAAGTTACGCTCCGCGTCGAAGGCGGCGTAGCGCTCCCGGACCTGCAGTGCAGAGTGCGAAATAAAGCCGAGGCCACGCCACTCGAAGTAGGGGCGTAGCTCCATTACCTCGCTCACCGCCCGCAGCGCCACCAGGTTGCCCTCCCACGGCACCACCCGGGAGTACTGGTTTTCCACCTCGCAGCGTCCCTCGGCCAGCTGCAGCAGCAGCATGTAGACCGACTGCAGGATGTCCAGTGGCTCGAATCCCGCCGTGACCAATGGTTTGCCGTACTCCGAAGCGATGAACTCATACGGTTGGCAGCCGATGACGGTCGAGACGTGGCCGGGACCGATGAACCCGTCAAGCCGCAGATCTGGGGAATCCAAGATGGCCTTGATCGCCGGAATGATCGTTACGTGGTTGCAGAAAATCGAGAAATTCTCGATGCCCTCGGCCGCCGCCCGCAGCACGGTCATCGCGGTGGACGGTGCTGTGGTCTCGAACCCGATCGCCATGAAGATCACATGCTTGTCCGGGTTCTGCCGGGCGATCTTCAGCGCATCCAGCGGAGAATAGACCATCCGAATGTCGGTGCCGGCGGCCGAGGAATCGAAGAACGACCCGCGCCCGCCAGGCACCCGCATCATGTCGCCGAAGGACGTCATAATCACATCTGGCTGCTCGGCCAATGCAATTGCGTCGTCCACCCGGCCCATCGGGATCACGCATACTGGGCACCCCGGCCCGTGCACCAGGCTAATCGACTCCGGGAGGTAGTCTTCGAGCCCGTGCTTGTAGATCGTGTGCGTGTGCCCGCCGCAGACTTCCATGAATTTGTAGTGCCGCCCCGGCTCGCACAGCCCCGCGATCTTGGCGGCCAGCGCACGAGCTTTATCGGCATCCCGGTACTCATCGACGAATCGCATACCGCTCACTGCCTTTCATCGATTCGCGACTCAAGCAGGGCGGCGATCTCGTCCTCGTAGGCCTGCCCGATTCCTATCAGGAAATCCATGGCTGCCTTGGCCTCCTGTTCGTCGATCTTGGATAGCGCGAAACCGACATGAATCAGAATCCAGTCGCCGGGAACAGGCGGATCATCGGACAACAGGCCGATATTGATCGCGCGCTTGACCCCGCTGACGTCGACCCTGGCCAGATCGGGCTGGTCGGGCAGGATTTCGATCACCTCGCCCGGGATGCCGAGGCACATGGGCTATTACCTCCGTGGTGGGAGTTGGGCTACATCTCGCTGATTTGCTTATAGCGCGCCACGTCCTTAGAGACCTGTACCGCTACACTGGCCAGGCCGATCACTGACCCCCAGAACACCAGCCGACGCAGCAGACGGAACATTCTTTTCACTTCCTTCCTTGTCGGTGAGCAGATCCAGAACCACCCCGACAGCCCTGTCGACGGCTGCGGCGACGGTCGTGGTCAACCCGATACCTTCCTCGGTGTTGGCCGGCTCACAGCCGACCAGCAGGGTCCGCCCCGCGCTGCCGCCGAGGTTTTCCAGCAGCGCGAGCACCGCATCGGGAGCCATCCCGTGCGCGTCGACAGCTGATGGCTCGATGCCCGGTACATCGCCGGGCCCGACCTCAAGTACGTAGACCGTTCCCGGTTCGCCGCCGCGTGAAACGGCGTCGAGCAGGATTGTGGTGTCCGGGGCTATGTCGAGGAGGTCGTAGGCGAGGTGCATCCCACGGATCCCGTAATCAGTAACCCGCACGCCGTCGGGCAGCTCCTCGGTGGCGAGCCGGCGGGCCAGCTCGACGCCGAACGCGTCGTCGCCGAGGAAGATGTTGCCAATTCCGGCCACCAGTGTGGTCATGACTCGGTTCTTCCTAGCGGTGCGAGCTCGTCGGGGGAGAAGTAGCGGAACCGGCCATGCGCGGCCGAGAGCTCGGCGGCCGGGTCATCGTCGAGGGTAACCGCGACGTGGGTGTTGCCGTCAACGTCCAGCAACACCGCGGCGACGGTGGCGGTGCGCCCGGAAAGGAACATGTCTTGCGCGTCCGTCCGGCGCAACCCCGGCATGAGCAGCACCCGGCTGCCCTTGGCCACCTCGACTCCTGAGATGACCACGCTGTCGGTCTCCGGGTCTACCGAGGCATCCGCGCCGGGATCCCACCACGGCGCGCCGGGGGTGGTGATCGTCTCGATCGGGTCTGGCTCCCTGCGGGTGCCGGGGGTCTCACCGAGATAGCGGATCGCGCCGTGCAGCTTGTCGAGCATCTCGGGCGGCATCGAATCGACGCGGTCCATGAGCTTGCGGGCCCGTTCGTCAGTGGCCCGGGCCTCGGCTTTCTCCTCATCGGTCAGCGTCATCGTGCGCAGCGTGAGAATCTCGTCGATCTCGGTCCCATCGAACAACTCGCCGGGACTCTCCGGCGCGATCACCGGGTAGTCGTAAAGGATGATCGGCGAGATCAGCATCACGTCGCGGCGCCCCGCTTCGCCGATCATCACCGGCCAGGTGCGTTCGTTGCGGCAGCTCTCGACGGCGGGTTTGGCCCACTCCGGCGGATCGAGCAGGGAAATGAACTCCCCCTCGGTGACTGCGAGTACGGTATGCGCGGCGATCAGCGAGTGCCGCAGCGCCAAGTGTCGATCGGCGTCCGGATCAGCCCACTGCGCGGTGTTGACGACCTCCACGGTGAGCTGCAGCACCCCATACGGACCTTCCAGTCGCCGTGCCGACAGCCGCATCTCGCCGTGCAGCGGCCAGCGCTGCCGGGTGACGCCGTCAGTGGTCTCGGTGCCACCAGGGACAGTCACCGGAACCACGTACTCGGTGTCCAGCAACTCCGCTACCGATAACACCGAGTCGATCTCGTGCTCCACCGCCTCGTCGAACTCGGGCACCGGACCATCCCTACCGCTGCGGTGCTGCAACTGCAGGAACCGCAGGCGGATGTGCAATACCGGGTCAGTACCAGGCTCCAGCAGGCACTCGCTGTGCGAGGTGGCATGCTCACCGTGCCCTGCGGCGGCGTAGGCGGGGGGAACCAGTACCCCCCACTGCCAGCGGACCTGATTTTTGCGTGCCGACGCGCGGTACGGGTACAGCAGGTAACCCTCGTAGAGGACGGCGTTGGCCACGTCCCGGGCTATGTCCATTGGGGCAGTCATGACCCCCCCTCCGAAGCGCGTTCGCGGGCCGCTCCCAGCACGGCCATGACGGCGTCGTCCCAGCTAGGCAAGGCGCGGGCGGCCCGAAAGTTGGCCAAGGCGTCAATTGTGTCCCGGCGCAACCGCAACCACCCGCTGCCGGGGAACTGGGTGTCCATCATCTCGCGCCACACCTCGACCGGCATCCGGTAGCGGCACTCGGCGTGCCAGGGCACCTGCTCGATCCACAGACCCTTCTCGCCGTCTCCGAAAATGGTCCCGCTGAACAGCAAGATAAACGGGATCTCCCCATCTTCAAGCGCGTGGAAGTATCGACCTGCGGCGACCTCCATGTCGTAGCTGCACGGCGCGGCCACGTCGACCTCGGTGCTGCCGGTGAAGCTGGCGACGACCGTCGAGGTGTTGGCGAACTGGAATGGCTTGAGCGTGTCGCCCCAGCGTCCGCGCTCGCCAAACAGCTCAAGCAGCCGCTCGCCCTCCTGCTCGCCGTACCCACGGCGCGCTGGTTCGATCCTGATCTGGCAACGCAGCGCGATAGCCTGCACCCGCTGCTCGGGCGCCGCATCAATCCTCAGCCGGAACAGCAGCGTGGGTCCAATGGCGTAGCGCTCGGGCTGCACGTCGAGGCAGGTGAAGGACAGCTCAGCCATCGGCGGACACATCCCTGGGCACCACGAGCTCGCTGCGCTCCCGTAGGCCGGCGAAGAACTTGTGGATCGCCGCCCAGGCCTCCTCGCCGCCGTCGAAGCCTTTCCAGTGCATGCGGACTAAACCGACAAGCTGGTAGCAGACGTCGATCGGGATCGCGAAGCACTCAAACCCGCTTTCTGCCTTGTGCACCAGCAATGCCTCCACATCGGACCGCAGGTCGGCCAGTTCCGGAATCGCGGCCAGCAGGTCTGTCCAGGCTTCCAATGACAACAGCGATTCGGTGGCTCCCGCCGGGCTTGGGTAGAAGGCGACGGTGCGCCCGACCGCGCTGTTGGTAAAGAAGAACGCCATCCCCACCGGGATCCCGATCGCATCCCAGGTTGCCTCGGCGAGCGGCACGTCAGCGGCGTACCGGTACCGTTCGGGAACTGCCTTATATCGCCCACGAGCGGCGCCCTCCTGGGTAAACAGCAGGGCGCAGGGCCGGCAGGTGCACATGAGACCGCGGTTCTCGACGTCGACCACGTGTCCATGCCACTCGCCGATCGGCTCGGTGCACATCTCGCAACGATCGACTTGTTCGGTCGAGTCGGGGGAGGGTGACGGGGGAGCGGCGCCCGCCACGAAGCGCCGCAGCCCCCCCTTCATGACGCCGCCTGAGCGGGGACCGCGATCTGGACTCCACCGTTCTCGGTGAGCAACGGCAACGGGTCGAGGTGCGATCTGGCGGCTTGGCCGTCCCCGCCGAGTGCACGGCCGGCCCGGACTACGTCGTAACGCTGCGCGCAGGTGGGGCAGGCCAGTAAGGCCCCCTCCAGCTCCGCGCCGGTCAGGCCGGAGCCGCAAACCGGACAGCGGTCAGCGTAGGCATACAGGCTGCCTGCCACGTTGCACACCACCGCTGCGATGGCGCCGACCAGCGTGGGAACCACCTGCCCCTGACCGAGACCCTCGATTCCCTCGACCTGTACCCACGTCGCAGCCGGTTGCTCTGGCTGCCGGCTCACCTGATGTAGCGGGAGCAGTTTTTGCCCATCAGCCGCCGCTGCGGCAGTGAGCGGCGATGGCTGCTCGGGCGCCACCCCCTCCACCTCCACCTTGGTGACCTCTGGGGCGACCTCCTCGATCCCTTTCTCGATGGCCATCTTCACGGTGACCGCGGAGGACGGGCAGCCATCACAGCTGCCCGCCAACCGCAACCGGACCGTGCCGTCGGCGTCCAACCCGAGGTACTCGACGTCACCTGCGTGCGAGCCGAGATAGGGCCGGACCCGTTCCAGGGCGGCGAGAACGCGTTGCTCGGTGCTCTGCGGATGCAGGTCGTGCAGTACGAGCAGGCCCGCCACCAAGCGGTCATCGAGCAGCGGAGTGACGGCCTGCTCGTCGAGCAACTCCATGATGCGGGCCAGGCCCGCACCGTAGAACTCGACAAGCAGGCTGACTAGCTCCTCGGCTCGCCCAGCGGTCGCGGGGTCAGAGGCCGAGGTGAACTGCGCGAGCAGCGCCTCGACCTGTGCCCCGACCGCCTGGATATCCGGTGTGTTGCTAGCAGGCACGACTCAGCCGCCGGCCGTGGTGAACGCATGCGGCGTATGCAGTCGCTGCAACTCCTTGCCCTTTCCTAGGTACATGTGCACACCGCAGGGCAGGCACGGGTCGAAGCTGCGCACCGCACGCATGATGTCGATGCCCTTGAAGTGCTCCGGAGGGTTCTCCTCGAAGATCGGCGTGTTCTGCACGGCGTCCTCGTAGGGGCCCGGCGTTCCGTAGATGTCGCGGACGCTGCCGTTCCACGGGGTGGGCGGGTACGGGTGGTAGTTGGCGATCTTCCCGTCCCGGATCACCATGTGGTGCGACAGCACGCCACGGACCGCCTCGGTCCATCCACAGCTGATCGCTTCCTTGGGCACCTTGAACGGCTCCCAGGTCTTGGTGCGGCCAGCGCGCACCTCGGCCAGGGCCTGCTCCACGAAGTGCAGCGCAAGGGCCGCAGAGTAGGCCTGGAAGTAGGTCCGTGCCCGGTTGCGCTCGATCGCGTTCGACAGCGGCTTGCCAGCCTTGTCGTACGGGATCTGCCACTCGAACGTGGCCTCGGGCTTCGTCATCGTCCTCGGCAGGTTGATGATCACACTCTTGCCGGTGGCCTTGACGGTGCCCGTGTCCACCAGTCCCGCCAGGGCTGTCGCCCACAGTCGGGCGATCGGCCCACCGCCGGTGTCCAGGGCAAGGTGGTCCTTGCCGTCGAACCACCGAGGCGACATGGTCCAGCTGTACGCGCCGTTGAAGTCACGCTTGGCCGGCCGCGGAATCGTGTGCTGATTCCACGGGTGCCTCCGGTCGACCGGGTTACCCAGTGGGTCCTTGTCGACGAAGATCTCCTGACCGTCCCAGTCCTCATAGAACGAGGAGCCGAGCAGGATCCGCAACCCGAGGTTGATCTTCACCAGGTCGTTGGTAACCAACTTGCCGTCCACCACCACACCGGGGGTGACGAACATCTTGCGACCCCAGTTGGTCATGTTGCGGTAGTTGAAGTCGCAGTGCTCCGGGTCGTTGAGGGCGCCCCAGCAACCCAGCAGCACCCGGCGCCGACCGACTTCCTCATAGCCAGGCAGGGCCTCGTAGAAGAAGTTGAACAGGTCGTCATGCAGCGGCACGACCCGCTTCATGAACTCCACATACCGCATCAGGCGGGTGTAGTAGTCGGTGAACAGCTGGTGGGTGGCGACGCAGCCGATGCCACCGGGGTAAAGCGTGGAGGGATGCACGTGGCGGCCCTCCATGAGGCAGAACATCTCTCGCGTATAGCGGGAGACCTGCAGTGCCTCGCGGTAGAACTCACCCGCCAGCGGGTTGAGCGCCCGCATGATGTCGCCGATGGTCTTGTACCCGTGGGCCGCTTCGTTCGGCGCCGCGGTGCGGTTGGCCTGGTCCAGGACGCCGGGGTTGGTCTCGGCGACCATCTTCTCGCAGTAGTCGACCCCGACCAGATTCTCCTGGAAGATGTTGTGGTCGAACATGTACTCGGCACATTCACCGAGGTTGATGCACCATTCACCGAGGTGCGGTGGGGCCACCCCGTATGCCATGTTCTGGTTGTAGACCGAACAGGTGGCGTGGTTGTCCCCGCAGATGCCACAAATACGACTGGTGATGAAGTGAGCGTCGCGAGGGTCCTTGCCCTTCATAAAAATGGAGTAGCCGCGGAAGACCGATGATGTGCTGTGGCACTCGGCAACTCTACGGTTCGGGAAATCGATCATTGTGTAGATACCGAGACTCCCGACGATCCGGGTGACCGGATCAAACACCATCTCAGTGAGTTTGCTTTCCTTGGCGTGTGCCGCGGTGTACTTGGGTGTGGTGCTTGTCATCGTTATGATGCCTTTCTCCAGCCGGTCGGCGATCACCAGGAGGGCTTGTAGCCAGTGAGGAGTTCATTGCCCTTCTTGCGCCACTTGGGCTCGCTATCGGTCTTCTTGAGCGTGATATTGCGCAGCGATCGGATGACCGAGCCGTAGGCCATACTCGCAGTACCCGATACCAGGGAGCCCGGGGGCGCGTCCATGAAGGGCATGAACTTGTCCGGGAAGCCGGGCATGGTGCAGCCAATGCAGATGCCACCCACATTCGGGCAGCCGCCCACACCGTTGATCCAGCCCCGCTTGGGCACGTTGCACTTCACCACCGGACCCCAGCAGCCGATCTTCACCAAGCACTTCGGTGAGTCGTAGGACTTGGCGAACTCGCCCTGCTCGTAGTAGCCGGCCCGATCGCAACCCTCATGCACGGTCTTGCCGTACAGCCACTGCGGGCGCAGGTGTTCGTCCAACGGAATCATCGGCGCGGCACCAGCAGCCTGGTAGAGCAGGTAGAGGAGCGTCTCGGACATGTTATCCGGGTGGACCGGGCAGCCGGGTACGCAGACGACAGGGATCCCGGCCTTGGACTTCCAGTCCCAACCCAGGTAGTCCGGCACACCCATGGCACCGGTCGGGTTCCCCGCCATGGCGTGGATACCGCCGTAGGTGGCGCAAGTGCCGGCCGCCACCACGATCGTCGCCTTGGGTGCCAGCCGGTCGATCCACTCGTTGATGGTGTACGGCTGGTTGGTGTCGGGGTGTCTCCCGAAACCAGTGAAGTAACCCTCCCCGTTGATTGACTCGTTCGGGATGGAGCCCTCAAGGACGAGCACGAATGGTTCCAGCTCGCCCCGATCGGCCTTGTGCCACCACTCGATGAAGTTGTCGGCGCCCTGTTCCGGGCCGCATTCGAAGTCGATCAGCGGCCAGTGCACCGCGATTTTGGGCAGCCCTGGAAGAGCACCCAGCGCGATCTCTTCGATGCTGGGCTGAGTCGCCGCCGTCAGGGACACCGAGTCCCCGTCACATGACAACCCGCAGTTAATCCACAGAATGTGGATCGGGGCTTCTTCTTCCTTGGTGGGAGTGGCTTGTGCAGTTGGTCTGGTCATGATCCCCTACTCCACGAGCGACCTCCGGTCGCTCTCTCGTTCCGGATGTCGCCTTCTGCTGATCAGCTCGTCAAGCGTGAGCTCCCACAGCGTGTGGTAGATCGTGGTCTGCGCCTCCTGAATCCGATGCACCGAGTCAGAAGGCACCACGAACAGGTAGTCGATACTGCCCAATTCGGCCATCGCCCCGCCCTCATAGCCCGCTAGGCCGACGGTGAGCAGGCCACGCCTGCCCGCCTCCTCGAAGGCACGTATGAGGTTAGTGGAATTGCCCGAAGTGGACAGCCCGACGACGACGTCACCACGCCGTCCGAAAGCTGCGATCTGACGGGCGAAGACAACGTCAAATGAGACGTCGTTCGACAGCGCCGTCAGCACCGCGATATCCCCGGTGAGCGCGAAAGCAGGCAATGCCTGCCGTCCCGAACCCGGGTGCAGGAACAGGCTTGCGAGGTCGGCTGCGTCGGTGCAGCTTCCCCCGTTGCCAATAGCGAACAGTCGTCCGCCGGCAGCGAACGACGCCGCCATTGCCGAGGCACATGCGGCCAGCCGCTGACTATAGCGAGCCAGGACCTCGCGCCGGAGTGCCACGATCTGGTGCGCCTTGTCCACTGTGGAACGGCGCACCTCGGTCAAGACCGCCTCAAGGTCTGAGTGCCCGAGGCCTTCAGTGCCGAGGTTTTCATTTTCAGCACCCGGATCTTCTGGGTGCGAGTACAGGAATGGGTACAGGGATGCCAGGTCGTCGGACCGGGATCGGGCAGCCGACCGGGCCGCTGGTCCGGTGCTGCCATGGCCGTTTGTTCTGGGGCTCATTCTGTGACTCTTTCTGGCCGCCCAAGGACCGCGATCGCTTCCTTGGCATGGACCAGGATCTCGTCGCCGATACCCGCCGACACTAATGCAACACTCACTTCCTCCATACCGGACCCGGTATCCACCACGGCCAGGTCATGGGGAAGTAACTGGACGACGCGGACTGCGACGGCCTGATCCGAGCACGTGATGCACACGTCGCCATGACATTCTGGAATAGTCATGCGACCGCCCTCGGCTCCAGCAGGTCCGGATGCTGGAAGAACACGTGAACCAGCTCCCACAGCACGTGGTAGGCGGTGACATGCACTTCCTTGATCACTTGCGGGTCGTCGGAGCGAGCTACCACGATGTGATCGGCGGCGCCAAGGGATGCGATCTGCCCGCCGTCACCGCCGGCGAGCGCGATCGTGAGCATGCCCAGCTCCCGGGCAGCGGCAAACCCACGTAGCACGTTGCTGCAGTTGCCATCGGGGGAGATGCCCAGCGCGATATCCCGCGCGGTGGCCAGGTGGCGCAGTTGGTGGGCGAAGACCTCGTCGAAGCCTTCCATGCCGGCAATGCCGGTCACCGTTGCTACGTCGGCGGTCAGCGAGATCGCCGGCAGCGCACGCTTGCCCATGATGACCGGATGGACGAACTCGACTACGACATGCTGCGCGTCCGTGCTGGCCGTCCCATTACCAAAGACCACGAGAGTGCCGCCACGGTGAAAGCGAACGGCCATGGCGTGGCATGCGGTGGCGATCGCCGAGGCATCGTCAGCCAGATGGTAAAGGGGTAGTACCCGCCGCTCGAAGAGTTCCGCGGCGGTGGCGGTTCCGGTTGGGACCCCGGACACGCCGCACACCTCCCGACCCTGGTTGGCCATGCGAGTGAATCACATCACGATAGGGGTGCTGTGATCGATGAGGCAAGGCCTCCCGACCAGATGGGTTACCTCGATTTCACCGGGCGGCCTCCTTCGGCGCATCCAACGCTGTCTGCTACGCCGACATGGAGACATATCGGGGAGCGGAACCCCTCCAACCGGTTCCCCGGCACGGTGGCGACGTGGTTGTCGGTCGGCTGACGTGGTTGTCGGTCGGCTGGAGCAGCGCCGGTACCGAACTGGGCACGCAGTGAGTGCAGCTGGGGAGCGAAGTTGGGGCTTTGGACGTTAGGACGACGTTAGGACTACGTAAGGAGCGCGCACTGCCGCTTCGCCCACCGATCTTGAGGGAGCCCGCGCCATGCCGGTGCTGCTGGTTCTGCTTGCTGCCACCATCGTGGAGTTGACGGTGCTCGTCGTGGTGGGGCGCGCGATCGGAGTGCTGGCCACCATCGGGCTGCTGATTCTCGCGTCGCTGCTCGGGGCGGCCCTGCTGCGCCACGAGGGAACCCGCACCCTGGCCGCGTTCCGGGAGGCGCTACGCACCCGCAGACCCCCGCACCGGGAACTGATCGACGGCATGCTGATCGCCGCAGCTGGGGTGCTCATCGTCCTGCCGGGCTTCGTGTCCGACATCCTGGGCCTGCTGCTTCTGCTGCCGCCCATCCGCGCGCTGGTCCGGCGGCGGATGCTGCACTCGGCCGCACGTCATACCCCCGTGCGCTTCGCACCGGGTGACGTGGTGGAGGGCGAGGTCGTCGACCAGCCGCCGGCGCCTCGCCGGGGCCACGAGTTGCGCTGAGCGCGGTGCCGCATGAACACCACGTTGCTGGTGGACGGACACCTCCCGTCAGTAGCAGGGGCCAGCTCACTGGCCGTGGTGGACGGGACAGTGGCCTGGGCCGGGGACGACAGCACCGGCCGGGCCCGCTTCGGCAATGCTGCCGAAGTACTCGAGTTACATGGAGCGCTGATCACCCCGGCGTTCGTGGACGCGCACGTGCACGCCACCTCCGGGGGCCTGCTCGCCAGCGGACTTGATCTCACCGGCTGCGCCACTCTCGCCCAGTGCCTGGACCACATTGCGCAGCGATCTCACCCGGGCATTGTGTTGTGGGGGCACGGGTGGGATGAGACGTCGTGGCCGGAGCAACGCCCGCCAACCCGCGCAGAACTGGACCGAGCGTCGGGTGGTGCTCCGGTGTACCTGTCTCGGATCGACGGGCACTGCGCCACGGTGTCCTCGGGACTTCTGGACCGGGCCGCGGAGGCGATCGGCGCACCTGGTTGGTCGGCCGAGGGACCATTGACCCGGGATGCACACCACCACGTCCGCCGAGCTGCCTGGGAATCGGTCACACCTGGCCAGCGGCGTGCCGCTCAGCGGACCTTCCTGACTACGGCGGCAGCCCGCGGGATCGCCGTGGTGCACGAGTGCGCGGGCCCGGAGATCTCCGGGATTGACGACCTCGCCGACCTGCTGGCTGCCGATCACGGTGTCGAGGTGGTCGGTTACTGGGGCCAAGCGGTCAGCACGCCGGAGCAGGCCCGCGAACTGCTCGCTGCCACCGGGGCACATGGGCTTGCGGGTGACCTGTTCTGTGACGGGGCGCTCGGTTCGCGAACCGCCGCGCTGCGCACTCCCTACGCCGACGCCCCGGACACTCGTGGCGCATCTTACCTTGATGCGCAGCAGATCGCAGCGCATGTTCAGGCCTGCACCGTGGCTGGCACTCAGGCCGGCTTCCACGTGATCGGCGACGCCGCGACCGATGCGGTGGTGGCTGGCTTCGAGGCTGCGGAGGCTGCCGTCGGCGCCACGGCGCTGCGGCAGTGCACGCACCGGCTCGAACACTTGGAGATGGTGGATCCCGACCAGGGCCGACGGCTGGCGGGCTGGGGTGTGGTGGCCAGCGTTCAACCCGCTTTCGACGCCGCCTGGGGCGGTGAGGACGGGATGTATGCATTGCGGTTAGGGGCAGCACGAGCTGCCGCGATGAACCCCTTCGCGCTGCTCGCGGCGGCCGGTGTGGTGCTCGCGTTCGGTTCCGACGCGCCGGTCACGCCGGTCGACCCGTGGGGCGCGGTGCGGGCCGCGGTGGGGCATCGCAGCCCTGGGTCGGGAATCAGCGCGATGGAAGCACTCGCGGCGCACACCTACGGTGGATACCGGGCCGCCGCTGCAACCGACCCGCTGGCTGGCACGCTGGTCCCCGGCGCCCCGGCGTCCTACGCCATTTGGGACGGTGCTGCATTTTCTGGGCCCCTCTCATGCCTGCGCACGGTGCACCGCGGTCGGATTCTCTTCGAACGCGCAGGTGCTCTGTCGTAAGCCGATAAGGGAGCCTCGGCGACCGCACCACCGTAGGCTGATCGGTGTGGCTGCGCCGACGGTGACCGCGAACGACCAGCCCGTCCCGGAGCCATCGCGCGTCAGCAGGCATAGCCGGGTTGTGCTGCGGGTGGGTGTCGCCGCCGGTGCCGGCGTCCTGTTGTACGCCGGCGCCCCACCGCGGGAGCTGTGGTGGCTCGCCCCGGTCGCTTTCGCGGTGCTGTGGCAGGTGCTGCGCGGGCGGCCCGCCCGGGCCGGTTTTGGTTACGGGTTCACCTTCGGGCTCGGCTTTTTTGTGCCGCTGCTGTCGTGGGTCGGGGAATTTGTGGGTCCGCTGCCGTGGCTGGCGCTGGCCACCGTGGAAGCGTTGGTGTTGGCGCTGGCCGGGACCGGAGTCGCCGTGGTGTCCCGGATGCCCGCAGCGCCGGTGTGGGCAGCGGGAGTGTGGGTAGCGGCCGAGGCGCTGATCGCCCGGGCACCCTTCGGCGGTTTTCCCTGGGGGCGGGTGGCGTTCGGCCAACCGACCGGGGTGTTCCTCCCGGTAGCGGCGATCGGCGGGGCTCCGCTGCTCACCGCGGTTGTGGTGCTGACCGGATTCGGTGCCGGGGAGTTAGCTCGCCGCGTCGTGCTAGGGCGTGTCCCACAAATCTTCGGGTTTGTGACTAGCCCTACTGTTTCCGAACTCGACAGCAGAGCTATTGAAGGCGCCTCGAACCGCTCTGCTGTCGAGTTCGGGAGGCTGGGATCACTCACGGTGCCGGCGCTGCTCGCGGTAGGCCCGGTGGTCGCTGGGGTTGCCGCGGTCCCGCTAGCGGGGACGACCACAATCGACGACCAGGCAGTCGTCGCGCTAATCCAGGGCAACGTGCCCCGCGCTGGCCTGGACTTCAACGCTCAGCGCCGCGCCGTACTGGACAACCACGCCGCGCGCACTATGCAGCTTGCAGCCGACGTCGCGGCCGGCCGCTACCCCCGGCCAGCGTTGGTGATCTGGCCGGAGAACTCCTCCGACATCGACCCACTGCGCAATCCGGATGCCCGGGCGGTGATCAATCGGGCAGCCGGCGTGATCGGCGTGCCCATCCTGGTCGGCGCCGTCCTGCGCAACGGTGACGGGCACTACACCAACGCCACCATCGTGTGGGACCCGCGCACCGGGCCGGGTGAGCGGCACGACAAGCGCCGGGTGCAGCCTTTCGGGGAATACGTGCCCTACCGAGATTTCTTCCGGCTGTTCAGTCCCTACGTCGACCGCGCGAGCAACTTCGTGCCGGGGACCGGCGATGGTGCGGTGGACCTTGGGCCGGTCAGGGTCGGGATAGGCACATGCTACGAGGTGGTGTTCGACGATCTGGTGCGCCAAAGTGTGCGCTCCGGAGCCCAGTTGCTAGCCGTGCCCACCAACAACGCCACCTTCGGCTTCTCCGAGATGACCTACCAGCAGCAGGCGATCTCCCGGGTCCGGGCGGTGGAGCACGGCCGGACCGTGCTGGTGGCTGCGACCAGCGGGGTCAGCGCGGTGATCGCCCCAGACGGTACCGTCGAGCAGCACACCACCCTGTTCACGCCGGACGTGCTGGTGGCGCGGGTCCCGCTGCGTTCCGGTACTACGCTGGCCACCCGGCTCGGCCCTGCGCCGGAGTGGGCGCTGGTGGCGCTGGGCATGTTAGGGGTGGCGGCGGGGACGCGGGCCGGCGAAGGAGGACGTCGATGGCGGATCAGCGGGGCGGGCACCTCGAGGGGGTCGGTCGAACGGTCGTCGTGATCCCTACCTACGACGAGCGGGCCACCTTGCCGACGGTCCTGCACCGGCTGCACGACGCGGTACCTGAAGCGCACGTGCTGGTAGTCGACGATGACAGTCCGGACGGCACCGGCGCGCTGGCCGACGAACTCGCTGTAGCCGACAACCGGGTGCACGTCCTGCACCGCGCTGCCAAGGCCGGTCTCGGCGCGGCCTACGTCGCTGGCTTCCGATGGGCGCTGAAGCGCGGTTATGACGTTGTGGTGGAGATGGACGCCGACGGCTCGCACGCCCCGGAGGATCTTCCCCGGTTGCTGAACGCGCTGGCCGACGACTCCCCCGGCGCCGACGTCGTGCTCGGGTCGCGCTATGTGCCGGGGGGACAGGTGGTGAACTGGCCACGCTACCGGGAATGGTTGTCCCGCGGCGGCAATTACTATTCGCGAGTGGCGCTGGGAGTGGGCATCCATGACGTCACCGGCGGGTTTCGTGCCTACCGCCGCCGGGTGCTGGAGTGCCTCGATCTTACTACAGTCGCCTCGCAGGGGTACTGCTTCCAGGTCGACCTGGCCTGGCGCGCGGTGCGCGCCGGCTTCACCGTGGTTGAGGTGCCGATCACCTTCACCGAGCGGGAGCACGGCAGGTCGAAGATGACCAGCACCATTGTCCGGGAAGCACTGTGGCGGGTGACTGTCTGGGGCATACAGCGCTGCGTGGCGCAGCTTCGCTGCGGGTCCGACAGCAACACGGCAGGCAGCGACACAAGCAGCAGTGCCACGCAGCCCAGCCAGCCCTGACTAGGGCAGCTCCTGTCACATGTCAAGCGGAGCGGGAGCGGCGACCGCGCAGCTCCGTCAGCCGCTCATCAAGCAGTTCCTCAAGCTCAGGGATACTGCGGCGTTCCAGCAGCATGTCCCAGTGTGTACGGGGCTGCTTGATCTTCTTCGGCTCCGGCTCAACACCGTCAACTAGCCTGGACTCGTCGCCGTGCAGTCGACACTCCCAGGTCATGGGCGATTCGGCATCGTCGGCGAAGGACACCGTGAAGTCGTGGCCCTTGGGACAGGCGTAGACCACCGACCGGCGAGGAGCAAGATCATGGTCGCGGTCGGTCTCGTAACTGACTGTTCCGAGCCGGCTGCCACGTAGAACGCGGTCGGCCATGGCGTCTCCTCTCTCCGGCCGGGAACCGCCAGGTCCCGGACCCAACTCACCGGGTGTAACGCCGAGGAAGTCCTCGACGTTCCCGGACCGCGGGACGGTCCGGGACGGCAACGTCTCTCACCGCTCAACGAACTAGGATCTCCCCACAGGGTGAATCGAAGCCGCCATGTGGGCTGTTACCTCACCACAAGGTGACTACACCACCTATTCGGGCGTAAATATGACCTCCGGACGGGCGGGTAGCTTTACACGACTACCGGCTCGGGGTTGCCCGCCGCCCGGATTGCTCGGCGTACTGGAATCAGCGACACCAGGACAAAGCCGATGAGGAAGAACGCCACCAGGGACAAGATGGCAGGACGGAATGAGCCGGTGGCTGCCCCGATGGCGCCGAACAGTAGCGGCCCCACTGCGGAGGTGGCCCGCTCGCCAATCTCGTAGATCGAGAAGTACTCCGCCTCCTTGCCTGCGGGCACCAACTGGCTGTACAGCGACCGGGACAGTGCGTTGGTACCGCCCAGCACCAGCCCGATGCCGATAGCCACGGCATAAAACTGGAGTTGATCACCCGCGCGGATGAAGTACGCCGCGGTGATCACACCGACCCACACCAGCAGACTGCCCATGATCGTGCGCTTGGCGCCGAACCAGCGCGCTACCCAGCCATGCAGCAACGCGCCGACGAAGGCCACGAACTGCACCATGAGGATCGTGCTGATCAGTGTGCTGCTCGCCAACCCGAGCTCCAGATCACCATACTGGCCGGCGACACTGGCCACTGTGCTGATCCCGTCGGTGTAGATCAGGTAGGCAGCCAGGAAGCCCAGCGTCAGGGGGTAACTCCGGGCGTCACGCAGCGTGCCGACGAGTTGACGGAAGCCGCCGGTCAGCACCGACAGACCCCGCTCGGTGCCCTGCGGGGGCTGGTAGCTGCGCATCCGCGACAGCGGGATGAGGGTGAAGGCAGCCCACCACAGTCCAGCGGTGAGAAAGCAGACCCGTACCGCCGCCGACTCGGACAGTCCCAGCGCATCACGTCCGAGGTAGATCGCTAGATTCAGGGCCAGCGCGGTGCCGCCACCCAGGTAGCCAAAGGCCCAGCCACGGGAAGACAGCCCGTCCCGCTCATCGGCCGTCGCGATCTCCGGGAGCATCGAGTAGTAAACGACCACAGACGCGTAGTAGCCAGTGTTGGCCACAATGAACAGCACGACGCCAAGCTGCCAGTTGGTTCCGGTCACCAGTGCGAGCGAGGCGGTCGCGCCCGCTCCGGCGAACGCGAACAGCCCGAGCATCCGTCGTTTGTGCTGGGTGCGGTCGGCGATGGCACCAATCAGTGGCAGCACCAATACCTGGAGGAGGGTAGACGCCGCCAGCAGGTAGCCAAACAGCGAGCCGGCCGGGAATGCGAGCCCGAACAGCGAGATATTGCAGTCGACCAGCGCGTTGCGGATCAGGCAGGTTTGGCCGGTGGTCAATGCGTCGTTCTTCGCCACCGAGGTGAGGTAGAGCGCGAGGAACACGGTGATAATCGAGGTGGGAAACACCGAATTCGCCCAGTCATACCAGCACCAAGCACGTTGATCGCGGCGGCGAGTGGCCTCGTCCAGCGGGACGCCTGGCGCGGGCTGCAGTACCGGCTCGCTCACCGGCACCGTCCCCCGGGCGAGAAGCCCCGAGCGCGCAGTACGTCGCGCAGCACGTCCGGCCGATCGGTGATCAGGCCGTCAACGCCAAGATCGAGCAGGGCTGCCATCTCCTCGGCCCGGTCCACCGTCCATGCGTGCACCTCCAGGCCACGGCGGTGCGCATAGCGCACTAGCGGGCGGTCCACCACAGTGAGCCCGTACTGGCGCACCGGCACCTGCGCGAGCTCACCGCAGATCGGCGGTCCGAAAGGCAGCGGCAACACCGAGCGAAGCCACAACGCGATCACCGACGCGGTGCCCATCGAGGTCAACAGCTGCGGCCCGGCCACGGTGCGCAGCCGCTGTAACCGTGCCTCAGAAAACGACGCCAGGCACACTCGGTGCCACTGGCGCGTGCAGCGCAACAGTTCCAGTATCGGTGCGACCGCCGAATCCGCCTTGACGTCGATGTTGAACAGTGAGTCCGGGAGCTCTTCGAGCAAGTCGGCCAGCCGGCAGACCGGCTCGCGGCCACCCACCCGCGCGGTTCTTACGGTGGCCCAGTCCAGCTGCGCCACTTCACCGGACCCGTCGGTGGTGCGGTCCAGCGTGGCGTCATGCAGGACCACGACCACGCCGTCCCGAGTGACCCGGACATCGGTCTCCAGGTAGCGATACCCCTCCGCGGCGGCGCGGCGGAAGGCGGCCAACGAGTTCTCCATGCCGGCCAGCTCGCCCAGGTGCCAACCACGGTGCGCGAACGCGCGGGGAAAAGGCCCGTCCAAGAACGGGTGCCGGACCGAGACCACGCTCGCCATTCTGCCGGGCCATGTGGCACGCCGAGCCGGTGTCAGCGGCAGCCAAGCTGAAACCCGCCGGCTCCGGGACGAAGCCGCCGTCGGAGCGGGTGCACCCTCCAGGCAGGCAACTAGTGACCTTCTGCCCTGCGACTGTTCGCGAAGGTCCTGGAACGTGCACAAGCATCCATGAGACGGTTCGAGGGTATACGGAGGTAAGAGGAGTAGGTGATGAGAGCGACGCACGAGGGTGCCGGTCTGGAGGTGCTGGCTGCGGAATTCACTGCCCTGCTCGGATCGCACGCCGTGATCACCGACCGGCAACGGCTGCGCACCTATGAATGTGACGGGCTGGCGCAGTACCGTGTGGTGCCGGGTCTGGTGGTGCTGCCGGAGTCTGCCGAACAGATCGCAGCGGTGGTCCGGGCCTGCGCCGCCGCGGGGGTGCCCTTTGTGGCCCGAGGTTCGGGTACCGGGCTGTCCGGCGGGGCGCTGCCGCATGCCGAGGGTGTGCTGATCGTGACATCCCGGATGCGCCGCATCCTGGAGATCGACATCGCCAATGAGCGCGCAATCGTCGAGCCCGGGGTCATCAACCTGGACGTGACGAGGGCCGCCGCGCCGCAGGGCTGGTACTTCGCACCCGACCCGTCCAGCCAGCAGATCTGCTCCGTGGGCGGCAATGTCGCGGAGAACTCCGGCGGGGCACACTGCCTCAAGTACGGGTTCACCACCCACCACGTGCTGGGGGTTGAGGTCGTCACCCCGGACGGGGAGTTGGTCTGGCTCGGCGGCACCACCCGCGACACACCGGGCTACGACCTGCTCGGCGCGTTCGTCGGCAGCGAGGGCACCCTCGGGATCGCCACCAAGATCGTGGTACGACTGCTACGGGACCCGGAGTCAGTGCGCTGCCTGCTCGCCGCGTTCCCCGGGGTGGACGAAGCGGGTGCCGCGGTGTCGGCGATCATCGCCGACGGCGTCACTCCAGCGGCCATCGAGATGATGGACGCGCTGGCAATCGAGGCTGCCGAGGCCGCCGTGGCCTGCGGTTATCCCGAGGGCGCTGGTGCGGTGCTCATCGTGGAACTGGACGGCCCGGTCGCCGAGGTGGAGCACACCTTCGCAGCAGTGCACCGGCACTGCACCAACGCGGGTGCCTTCGAGATCCGGATTGCTCAGGACGCTGCCCAGCGCGCGTTGTTCTGGAAGGGTCGCAAGTCCGCGTTCGCCGCGGTAGGCCGGATCAGTTCTGACTACATCGTGCAGGACGGGGTGATTCCCAGAACGGTGCTGCCCGAGGTGCTGCGCCGCATCGCCGAGCTGTCGGCCGGTACCGGGGTGCGGGTGGCCAACGTGTTCCACGCCGGCGACGGCAACCTGCACCCGCTGGTCCTATTCGACGAGGCCAAACCCGGCCAGGCGCAGGCCGCGGAGGAAGTCTCCGGCGCGATCCTCGACTTGTGCATCTCCTATGGCGGCTCGATTACCGGCGAGCACGGCGTGGGGACGGATAAGTCGCGGTACATGCCGCGGATGTTCACCGCCGACGACCTGGACACCATGCAGCGGTTGCGCTGCGCTTTCGATCCCGCCGGGGTGTGTAACCCGGGCAAGGTGTTCCCGACTCCCCGGCTGTGCGGTGAAGTGCCCGGCAAGCGCAAGGGTGTGCACCGGCTGCAGGCCGCGGGTCTGGCTGAGCAGTTCTGATGGTCGCCTCCACGCTCGGCGGGTTGCGCGGGGCCTGCGATGAGGTGGCCGAGGCTACCGCCGACGACACCGTGGACGGGGTGCCGGCGCGTTGGGTGGCCTGGCCGCGCAGTACCGAGGAGGTGTCGGCAGTGCTACGCGCGGCCGCTGGGCTGGGGCTGCGGGTGGTCGCCCGGGGAACCGGTACCCGGCTGTCCTGGGGTGTCGCACCAAGCGCCCTGGACCTGATCGTTGACACCAGCCAGATGGATTCGGTGCTCGCGCATGCCGCCGGTGACCTGGTCGTCACCGTGCAAACCGGCTTACGGATGGTCGACCTCCAGGATGCGTTGGCGTCGCACCGGCAGCGACTGGCGCTGGACAGTGCCGGCACCGTCGGGGGCACCATCGCCACCGCCACGTCAGGACCGCTGCGCTACCGGTACGGCTCGGTGCGCGACTTGCTCATCGGCATCACCGTGGTACTTGCCGACGGCACCGTCACGCGCTCCGGCGGGACGGTAGTGAAGAACGTCGCCGGTTACGACCTGGGCAAGCTCTACACCGGCTCGCTCGGCACCCTGGGCGTGATCACCGAGGCAGTGTTCCGGCTGCACCCGCTACCTGAGGCGCGGCGCTGGATTACCGCGACGGTCGCCGACGCCACACGCGCCGCGGCTGCCATCGCCGCGCTGCGAGCGTCGCAGCTCGATCCGGCAGCCCTCGAAGTAGACCGCGGAGCACTCGGTGGTCCGGTGACTGTCGGGGTCGCCATCGAGGGCGTCACCGGAGGCATCAGTGCCCGCGCCGACGCCGTCGCCGACCTGCTCGGCGACACGGCCGGGATGCCGGTCACAGTGACCGAGCAGCCACCGGACTGGTGGGGTCGGCCCCCCTCTCCACCGGAGGGACCCGCCGCGACAGTCACCTGCGAGCCCACCGGGCTAGCCGACCTGCTCGCCGCCGCGCCGGGGTCGCTGCGTGGCTCAGCCGGGGCCGGGGTGCTCTCTGCCGGCCTTGGTGACAGCGACCGACTGGGTGCCGAGTTGGCGCAGCTGCGCAAGATCGCGGCCCGGCACGGCGGCAGCACGGTGCTGCGCTGTGCCCCACCGCACCGCAAGGCCGGTCTCGACGTGTGGGGACCCGTTCCCGCGCTGGGGTTGATGCGCCGGCTCAAAGACCAGTTCGACCCGGAACACCGGCTGGCACCGGGTCGGTTTGTGGGAGGGATCTGATGAGCCAATGCAGCCCCGGTGCCTTCGATGATCGCCACCCACCGCAGCTCGAACTTGTCAAGGACTGCGTGCACTGCGGGTTCTGCCTGCCCTCCTGCCCCACCTACGTGCTGTGGGGAGAGGAGATGGATTCGCCGCGCGGACGCATCCACCTGATGAAAGCCGGCCTAGAAGGTGAGCCACTGTCCGAATCGATGGTGGGCCACTTCGATGCCTGCCTCGGGTGCATGGCCTGCGTCACGGCCTGCCCCTCTGGCGTGCGCTACGACACATTGATTACCGACACCCGGGCCCAGGTGGAGCGCCGCTACGAGCGGAGCTGGCGGGAGCGGCTGCTCCGCGAGGCGATCTTCTGGTTGTTCCCGTACCCGAGGCGGTTGCGGGCGCTGCGCGGGCCGCTGGCGCTGTACCGGCGCAGCGGGCTGGATCGGCAGCTACGGCGTACCGGGCTGCTGGACCGGTTGCCCCCAACGTTGCGGGTGATGGAGTCGCTAATCCCGACCCTGACGCGGAGACAGAGGCTTCCGGAGCGGGTGTCCGCCTTGGGGCGGCGCCGTGCGGTGGTCGGGATGCTCACCGGCTGCGTGCAGGACGCGTTGTTTCCCGAGGTTAACGCCGCCACCGCACGGGTGCTCGCCGCCGAGGGCTGTGACGTCGTGATCCCCCGCGGGCAGGGCTGCTGCGGGGCGCTGTCGCTGCACACAGGTCGCGAGGACGAGGCGATCACCTTCGCCCGTGCGCTGACCGAGCGCTTCGAGGCCGCCGGGGTGGATCGCGTCGTGGTCAACGCTGCAGGCTGCGGCTCGGCGATGAAGGAATACGCACACCTGCTCCGCGACGATCCCGACTACGCCGCACGCGCGCAGGCTTTCGTGGAGCGCACCCGGGACGTCTCCGAGCTGCTCGTCGAGCTCAGCCCGGTGGCATCGCGCCATCCGCTGCACGTCACGATCGCCTACCACGACGCCTGCCATCTTGGACATGCCCAAGGTGTCCGGTCCCAGCCCCGCGAGCTGCTGCGTGCCATTCCCGGGCTGACGCTGACTGAAGTCGCTGAAGCCGACCTGTGCTGCGGTTCGGCAGGGGTCTACAACCTGCTGCATCCTGAGCCGGCGACCCAACTGGGGGACCGCAAGGCCCACAACGTGCTCGCCACTGGCGCGTCGGTGCTGGTCACCGCCAACCCGGGATGCTTGATGCAGATCGCGGCCAGCATGCGGCGGCTCGGCAAGCATCTGACGCTGGCGCATACGGTCACCGTGCTGGATGCCTCCATCCGCGGCGTGCCGCTGCCACGATGAGGCAGCGGTCGCGTTAGCTGCCGCAGTCGCCGCGCTCGGCGATCTGCAGGCCGACGGGGTCCGCGCGCTTGTCCTCGCCGGGCAGTACGACGAGGCCGCGCGGCTCCTCGAGCGTGCGGCTGCCATCGCCGAGACCGGCCCATACCCCGAACGGCAGATCGCGGCGCACTCGCTGCTAGCCGTCCTCGGCGACGAGCAGGGCGACACCGCACGCACGATCGTGAACTGCCGGGTCGGCGGAACGGTACACAAGTAGACGCAGACATGCGCCGCAGTCAGGTGAAGGTGGACCCGGCGTTGAGGGGTGGGTATGACTGGGTCGGTCGATCGAGCGGCGTCGGGCATGGAATGCGCTGGGGTTCCGGGAGGCCACGCGAGAGGATGAGCGTCTGATCGACGAACCGCGCTAGCGCTCCGGCCGATTCACCACATCGAGATCCGTCTGCGGGAAGTCATTCACGGTGCACAGCAGCGGACGCCCAGCGAGCCGGCAGGTTGCGTAGGTCAGGCAGTCTCCGAAGTTCAGCGCGGCCGGATGGCGTCCCTTGCCGTAACGCGTGAATGCGTCGACCGCGACGGGCCAGTGCGCAGCCGTGCACGGGACAGTCTCAGCGCTGGCTTCGTGCAGCAGCCGCGCCAGCAGTGACCTGCCGGCAGCGCCGAGCCGGGCGGTGAGCACGACGCCGGTCTCGGCCAGTGTGGGTGCACCGACTCCGACGGTGGGCGCCGTCGCCAGGTGGTCCACGAGCACTTCGTGACCCGGCTCGGCCAGCAGGATCGCCACCAGCGCCGAACTGTCGATGATCACACTCCCTCCGGACCGTAGCCGAGAATGGCCTCCCGCTCCCGCTTGGTCAGGCCACCGCGCAGCTTCACCGGTACCTGTGGCCACACCTCATCCACCAGGAAGCGGTGCAGCCGATCCACCGGATCCTCGACTGCTGCCGACGCGCGGAGCCGGTCGAGCCGCTCTCGCAGAGCAACCCGAACCGCAGCGGTCTTCGTCTCGCCCGCCAACGCCGCCACTTCGGTGGCGAGCCGTTCGGTCTCTGGGTCTTTGATGTTGAGGGCCACGTCCACCATGGTACTAAAATAGGACCATGGTAGAACTGTTGCTTGGCTTTCCACGGCTTGGCCCCGCATCACGACGGGCGACAAGCTGTCCGTTCAACACCACATGCGTCGGATGATCGAGAACGCCCGAACTTGCTGGATGTTGACAAGTCGCGACCTGACTAACATGACGTGGGGTAGTAAGAAAACGACTGGAGTGTTTCCGATTTTATTTTATTGACACCGGTTTAGGTTGCCAGATCGGGTTGTCTATATCCTAGCTCGTATTCGTGGGGTGTCAAGTAGTTGAGGGTGGAGTGTCGTCGTCGGCGGTTGTAGTAGCCTTCGATCCACAGGAATGTGTGGTGCTTGACGTCGGCGAGGTCGTTCCAGGGTCGGGTGTGGATGAGCTCCTTTCTGTAGGTCGCGAAGAACGATTCGGCGACGGTGTTGTCAAAGCAGGTGGCACGACGGCCCATGGAGCGGCGCACGCCGTTGAGAGCGCAGAAGTCGTCGAATTCTTTGGAGGTGTACTGGCAGCCGCGGTCACTGTGGAAAATGACCCCAGGCGGGGGTTTTCGGGTGACGAGTGCGGCGGCGAGGGCCTCGATGATCAACTGGTCTGCATATGGTCGGCTACAGCGTATCCGACTACTTTACGGGAATGCAAGTCGATCACGGTGGCGGTATAGACCCATCCGTCGACGGTCTTGATATAAGTGATATCGCCGCACCAGTGAGT
>JALZHU010000117.1 GCA_030860695.1 Actinomycetota bacterium | reverse complement strand
GCCGACATCACCCGCCCGATCACCCCCACCCATCAGCACTCCCCAACCCGTTATCGGCATAACTGCGATATCGGGGTAATGCACATTATGCCGATATCGGCATAATGTCCATCTCTTGAGAAACTCGTTCACATACGCCTCGAAGAAGGACTGGTCAGCCGCACTCAAGTGCGTCTACCTCGCCATCATGAGCCTGGACCCCACCGGGCGGGGACAGCGACGCTGGTCCAACCGCTGGAAAGCCGCACTCAACGTCCTCGAGATCACCTTCGACGGACGCCTGTCCGCCGCACGCAACGCATCGTGAACACCTAATAACATAGAGTTACACCGTTAACTTGACACCCCTGTGGGGCTCGGAAACGCGATGCAGTGGCCTGACCTGCGCGCTCCTGGCGTGCTGGCCGGTCATGGATGATCGCCGGATGCTACTATTGTCGATCTTGTACCAGCTCCTGCGCTGGATGCTCGGTTTGATCGCCGTGCTGATACAACGAGACCTGAGCAAGGACGCCGAACTCCTGGTCTTACGGCACGAAAACGCCGTGCTGCGCCGACAGATCACCCGGGTGCACTACCGGCCTGCCGACCGGGTGTGGCTTTCCGCCCTGTCCCGGCTCGTGCCACGTCGCCGCTGGGCAGAGATCTTCCCCGTCACGCCCGCCACCATCCTGGCCTGGCATCGCGGGTTGGTCGCACGAAAATGGGACTACACCACACACCGCCGCTCAGGACGTCCCCGACCGCAGCAGCTATCAAGAAGCTGGTCATTTGCATGGCAGCCGAGAACCCCACCTGGGGGCATCGGCGCGTGCAGGGCGAGCTGGTCCGGCTCGGCCATCGCATCGCTGCCTCCACGGTGTGGCAGATCCTGCACGACGCCGGTCTCGATCCCGCGCCTGGCCGGTCGGATCCGACCTGGAGACAGTTCCTCACCGTGCAAGCCAGGGCCGTCTTGGCCGTGGACTTCCTACACGTGGACACCGTGTTGTGCCGACGGATCTACGCGCTGATCGCGGTGGAGCACGGTTCCCGCCGGGCACATCTGATGGGAGTGACCGCGCATCCGACCGGGGCGTGGACCACCCAAGCTGCCCGTAACCTGCTCATGGACCTCACCGACCGCGCCACCACAATCAAGTTCCTGCTCCGGGACCGGGACTCCCGGTTCGCAATGGCGTTCGATGCGGTCTTCGCTGCGGACAGTATCCAGATTCTCCCCAGTCCGCCCGGAGCGCCCCGGGCGAACGCGATCTGCGAACGCATGATCGAAACCCTGCGCCGCGAGCTCCTCGACAGAGTACTGATCGTCAACGAACGCCACTTATGCCGAATCCTGAGGATCTACCTAGACCACTTCAACGCCGCGCGGCCACACCGCACACTCGGGCAACTCACACCAGCTCAGGCCGAGACCCAGCCGTCGCCAGTGATCAACCTTGCCGACTATCAGGTGCGCCGCAGGCCGATCCTCGACGGACTTACCAGCGAGTACCAGATCGCAGCATGATCGAATTGAGCACCGTAACCCGCAGGTCAAGCCCCAGAATCCCTATATTCGAGCCCCACACGGTGGCGCCTAGGGAGGCGTTGAGCGCTGTGAGTACCTGCGGCCGGTAGCCCTTGGGGAGTTCGTCGAGCCCATCGAGGACGGGCACCACCATGCCGTGGTCGACCAGCGCCCGAGGGAGAGCAGCGTCAAGGGCACGCAGCGCCGGGTAATCCTCGCCCAACCGAGCGGCCACCCAGTCCTGCAGCCTGGGGTGAGCGGCAAGATCCCAGCCGGCCAGCGTGAGCAGCACCGGCACCGGGTCCTCAGGTGCCCGGGTGCCCAGCAAGCCCAGCAGCAATTGCACCGCCAAGGTGGTCTTGCCCGACCCAGGGCCACCCAGGATCACCAGCCTCCGGCGGGACAGGGCGCCGAACTGATCGACCAACTCCTCGATCCGATCACTGCGACCGGGCCAAAACCAGCCCGTCGGGCGCGATCAGCCGAGCATGATCGGCTACCGGCCGCTCGGTCAGCGTCCAGCGCACCGGCATCGGTGCCGGATCCCCCAACGCCCGAAGCCGCTGCTCCGCCCGCCACTGCACCCCCACCAGGCCGGCCAACAACTCCCGGGCCTGCCCCAGCTGTTCTGAGGTCACCGGCACAGGCCTGGGTCCATGCCGCTGCCGGTACGTCACCAGCGTGACAACCAACCCCGATGACGGCCACAGCTGTCCCGAGCACCGACGCCCATCTGCTCGCACGATCCACACCCTCTGTAACCAACACAACGGCCAGCAGCACCAAACCACTGAATAGCGCGATGATCAGATCGATTACCAACCCGGCCTCACGCCACCGCACACCCCATCGCTGACCAGACACGCAGCGCATCCTGCCGGATGCCCGCCCACATCCGACACCGGCGCAATTGGTCGCGCCGAGCCCCACCGACCTCCATGACATAGAGCGTTATTCAGAACTGGCCCAGTTGATCCGGTAGAATTCGAGTGCGGCGACCGCTGCGAGGCAGATGGCGAGTCTTCTCAGAGGTCGGCGATATCCGGTGGCCAGAATCTTCCAGTTCTTGAGGTGGGCGATGCAGCGTTCGACCGCGGAGCGGATACCGGAGAGATGCTTGTTTGCATCGATCTGGGCTGGTGAAAGTTCTCCTTTCGGCGGTTTCCTCACCGGCGTGACGACAGGTTCGCCGCGATAGCCCAGATCCGCGATGACCAAGTTGTCGTCCATGTGCTCGGCTAACACGTCGGCTAGGCCAGTCTCCCGAAAGGCCCTTACATCGTGGGTGGATCCGGCGATCGGTTCACTAACGTGACGTAATTGACCGTCGGTGCCTGAGAGAATCTGAACCGCCGCTTCGCTGCGGTGGCGCTTGCCGGAGTACAACTCGCGATGAGCTGCCCGGTTACGGGTGGGGATGAGAGTTCCGTCCGTAATGATCACCCATCCAGTGATCACCTCCACCAGTTCGGGCACCTCGCAGTCCAGCACCGCCGCGATCGGTTCCTCCAGGGCATTGACCATTCGGGAGATGGTGGACTGGCTGACTCCAAACACCACACCAGTGACTTCCTGACTGCAATTATGCCGGTAGTAGAACAACGTGGTGATCACCGCATCGAGCAGCTCCATCTCACGTCGCCTTCCGCGCTCGGGATGCCAGCCACCAAGGTAGTCCTCGACCCGGTCAACTAACTCAAGGACTTGCTCAGACGGCAGACCTGTCATAGTCTGGATCTGCGACGGCCGCCATGCATTCTCGTTGATTCTCACAAATCATGTGATACCGCAAGGTGGCCGTCGCTCATGTCAGCGACACACCACCCAATTGGGGACTTCTGAATAACGCTCATACTGTCTAGACTCGACATTAGAGCATAAGCATGCCTCCTACCACGGAGGGTTGCGACACCGAGTGCGACGGGCGCCAACTTCCCAGACGGCCATCACCGGGGACAGTGGCGACACATCACCACCTCGTTACCCCGGCACCAGTCCACAACCGATCCGGGACCGTGGTGCGTCCGAGGTAGCTGAGCGTCGCAGCCTGTCCGGCGCTATGGTGCATCGGCCCGCGTTAGACGTCACCGGCAGTGCTCGTCGTGCAAGGGTTCGTGCAATGAACTGCCGGAACCACAGCAACTCATGAGTCCTGGGCCAGGCAAAACGGAACGGGGAGACACCAGAGATAGGCATGATCAGGGTTTTACCGGCCTCTGGAGGCGGAAGCGAAGGTTTGAACCCTGCGGGGAGGGCATTATGTGAGCAGCAGAAGCACCGTCCCCGTGAGCACATCGAGACCCGATCCAATGGGACATTCCGGGCCATCTGTATGCCGACGTCGACCTGTGACTAGTGACGACTCCGGATTTGTGGGGGCCGTGCCCTGCGACAAGAAAGGGGATCGTTGCGTTGGTGAGGAGACGGGTTCATCGGCATGCGAGTGCATCGGTGGTCTCAGATCTATAGTAGTACTCGCCCTGGTAGTTCAGCCGAGAATGTGGGATAATCGAATACGCGGGGAAGGGGTCTGCCGTGAGCGAAGAGTCCGGTGGGCAGGAGCAGGACTATCGGGTGTGGATTGGTGCACAGCCGTTTGATCCCAGGGACGTGGCGGAGCACGCCCGGCAGCAAGCGGCCGCGGCCAAGCAGCGGCGGGCCGCGGTGGCCGTCGCTGCGGGGCTGCCTGCGGCGACGGAGATTGCGCCGGAGGCCGCCATCGTGCAGTTCACCCAGGGCCTGACCGCGCCGGACATAGCTCGCCTGCGTGCCCAGTACGGCCTCAAGCTTGACCAGTACATCCCGAACTTCGTCTTCCTCGAGCGCCTCACCCAGCAGACGGTCGGCAGGCTCCGGAGTGATTTCCTCGTCCGGGCCTGCATCGACTTGGATCCCTCCCTGAAGCTGGCACCCTGGATTGTCGGCAGTGAAGGGCAGCCCCCGGACGAAGCGTTGGGGATCCATGACTTCCACGCGGTGTTGTTCGACGACGCGGATTTCCGGGCAGTCGAGTCCGCCCTCGCGGCGGTCGGAGCACACGACATCAAAGTTTTCAACAATCGCGAGATCGGCGGGTACGCCAGCGTGTCCTTCGCTCTCGACGAGCTTGCGGGCCTGTCCCAAGTCGCGGATGTTGAAGACATCGTGTGGGTTGAGCCGGTCGCTCCGATCACCAGCACCAGCGTGGCCGCCGCTGCAACCATCCAATCAGGCTCAGCCGCCAATACCTCGATCTGGAACCATGGATTGAACGGCGAGGGCCAGGTGATCCACGTGATCGAGAACGGCTGGCCCGACATCATGCACTGCTTCTTCGCCGACGCCGCCCCGAACCAGCCCGGGGCTAACCATCGCAAAGTGGTAGGCCAGCACGTCACCAACCACGTCTTCGTCCCGCCGGGGCTGGACCCAGCCGAGCAGCAGTCGAGGCGTGCTCATGCCACGTTTGTCTGTGGCATCGCGGCTGGTGACGAGCTGAACAACAGCGGTCATCATCCGGACCGTGGTGGGGCCTGGGCTGCGAAACTCACATGCGGCAATCACGCTGATCTATTTCCGATACCAGCAGACCCGGCAGCGAACCCTCCCCAACCTGCCCGCCCTCGGCAAACGGACACGATGACGATGCTAGTCGCAGGCCAACGAGACGGGGCTTTCATCCACAGTTGCAGCTGGGCGTCGGTGGTTGGCTTTCCCGGCACCTACAACGATTATGCGCGGACGGTCGATCTCTTTTCTTGGTTTAGGGAAGAGCATGTGGTGGTTGCCGCCGCGGCCAACAGCGTCGTAGACCCAGGTGAGACCATCCCACCCGTCAACTGTTCTCCCGGAATCGCCAAGAACACGATCTGCGTCGGCGCCGCCGCCGCATCCTGGGGACGGCATGGCTCCGGCGTGGCTGGCCCGACCGTGGACGGGCGCCGCAAACCCGACCTAATGGCCGTCGGTGGCGGTATCGAGTCGTCACTACCGACCACAGCAACCACAAAATGCGATACAGGCCTTAGCCCAGTTGCTCAAACGAGCTGGGCAACGCCGCACGCCGCGGCCGCTGCGGCGCTCGTGCGCCAGTACTTCACCGAAGGCTGGTACCCGACCGGCAAGAAGCAGAAGGGCAACTCGTTCACCCCGACGGGCGCGCTGCTCAAAGCGGTCCTGCTCAACTCGACCGTCGACTTGCAGGGTGTCCCTGGTTATCCATCCGACTTGGAGGGTTGGGGGCTTATCCAGCTTGACCGCACGCTCTACTTCGAGGGAGGGGTTCGCAACCTGGCGGTGTGGGACGTTCGACAGGCTGCTGGCCTGGTGCCGTTGACGGACATCCGTGCACACGACCTCGTCGTCCTTGACGGAGCCGAGCAGCTCAAGATCACGCTCGTCTGGATCGATCCCGGCACGGCATATTTCACGATTCCGATTCCGGTGACGGAGGATCTGAGGCTGCCGTGGGTCGTGAACGATCTCGATCTCAAGGTCACGGCGCCTGACGGGACCACGTACGTCGGCAACGACTTCACAAGCGGCGTATCAACCTCGAACGGCCGTAGGGATGACAGCCTGAACAACGTCGAGATGGTCGTGGTGGACGCCCCCGCGACTGGCCGGTGGCTGATCGAGGTCCACGGGGTTGTGCGTGACCCAGCACAGCGGCCTGGCCAGGGCTACGCGCTCGTCGCCACGGGGGCCCTGGGTTCGCCGTGGCTTCACCTCCTCTTTCTCTAAACGATGTTCGACCACCGACCCGTCCCGAGGCACAGCTCATCCGCGGCTGGGCAGGGGCAGTGCGGTGGGAGCGTGCGCCACGCTTTGACCTTCCCACATGCAGAGCTGCCGCCGGTGTTGGTCATGGAATCGATACCGTGGGGTGTGTCTGACATGTGGCCGGAGCCTCGGGCTGACGGGGAGCGCGTACGCCGACGGCAGGCAGCTCGGGAAGCGCTGGAAGGGGCTTGCCAATGGCTCTGACGGTTGAGTCTCTCGTGCTGGAGTTCGGCAGGGCGCTCGCGCCGCTGGAGCAGCGGCTGCGTGGCGGGGAGGTCCGCCTCCTGTTCGCCGAGCTCGGCCTGCCGGCACCTGACAGAGTATTGGGCGACCAAGCGGTGACTGCCGCGCTTAGCACGGCCGCCGACCAGCTGACCGGGCTGCCGGCGGCGCTGTCGGTCTTGGCTGAGGCGATCGAGGCCGGGGATTCGATCCGGATCGCGGAGGCGGTCGCCCGTGCAGCGCCGATCGTGCAGGCCACCTCTGCCGCGATCGGCGCCGTCGCCGCGCGGATCGGCTCAATCACAAACTCCGGTGGACCCGCTCGGGATGAGCTTGAGGCGTTCGCTGCCGAGCTGGCCGAGCGACTGTTTGGTTATCTGGTCGCGACCTACCTCGACCGCCACCGGCCGGTCGTGGGTCACCTCTTCACGCTGTTCGGCATCATCGAGTCCAGCGCCCAGGCAGCCACCCCTGCCGCACCCGCCCACGTCCGCCGGAGGCTGCGCCTCGACCGGTTCGCCAGCCTCGTCGAGGACCCGGTCGATGTCGCCGCGCAGGTGTATGGCTGGGGCACCGCTGCGTTCGACTGGGACCTGTTGCTGACCCGACTGGCGATCTTCCTCGGCCGGGTGAGCAACTTCGCCTTCGTGCAGCCGGGACCGCCGCCAGTCCTGCGCATCGCGCTGATCGACGTGGGACCCACCGATGATCGGGTTCCCGGCGTCCAAGCGGTGCTTCGCGTGGCCGCGAGCGAAGGGCTCGACGCGGTAGTTCCCGTCGGTGACACCGTGGCGCTGACTGCGCAGTCCGACGCGGCGATTGAGGTCGGTGCCGTGGTCGCGTTGCTCCCGCCCGCTGAGCTGCGGGTTGTCGCGCCGACTCAGGTGAGCGGCACACTGCGCTTGGGCGTACAGGCCCCGCCGGCCACGGGCACGCCGCCGATCGTTGTTTTGGGCACAGCGGGCGGCTCGCGTGTACAGGCCGAGAAGGTTCGCATCACGTTGGGCGCAGACCTGACCTGGGACCCAGTGGCAGGCCGGGCCGACGGCGCGCTCATGCTCGAGGCCTCGGTCGAGGGTGGCAAGGTCGTCCTGAGCCTAGCCGGGGCGGACGGCTTGCTGTCCGCGATCCTGCCCGACGGCCCGATCGAGCTGGATGTCGACCTCCTCCTGAGGTGGTCTTCGGCTACCGGGCTGCACTTCGACGGCACCGCAGGATTGGAAATCGACGTTCCGGTCGACTTCAGCGCGCCGTCCGCCAAGATCAGCGACTTGCACGTCGCCCTGGCCGTGGTGGGCCAGGGTTTCAAGCTCGAGCTGTCGTGCTCGATCGCCGCCCAGCTCGGCCCGTTCGATCTGGTCGTCGAGCAGACGGGCACCAATGTGCTGCTGTCGCTGCCATCCGGGGGAGGCAATCTCGGGCTCGCCGATCTGTCCGTCGGTTTCAAGACGCCCAATGGTGTCGGCGTGACGTTCGACGCGGGCCCGGCCACCGGCGGCGGTTTCCTCTACTTCAACCCCGACCGCAACGAGTACGCGGGCGCGTTGGAGTTGCAGCTGGGCAAGGTCGGTATCAAGGCGATCGGAGTGCTGTCGACTGGTCCGGATGACTGGTCGTTGCTGCTACTCCTCTACGCTCAGATCCCACCGATTCAGCTCGCATTCGGTTTCACGCTGGAGGGCATCGGCGGGTTGATCGGCGTTCAGCGTGGGGTCGACACCAGGGCGCTGATCACCGGGATGAAGACCAGGGCGTTTGATGACATCCTGTTCCCGGCCGATCCGGTCGGTGACGCCCCGCAGATTCTCAACCGGCTTCGCACGCTGTTCCCAGCAAGGCCGGGCAGCTTGGTGATCGGTCCGATGGTCGACCTGCGGTGGGGCAAGCCGCAGATCATTGTCGCCCGCCTGGCCGTGCTGGTGCAACTGGACAATGCCCTGGAGGTGGGCGGCGGACCGGTGGCGTTGACCCGGGTGGTGGTGATCGGCCAGCTGCGCGTCGCGATCGGCCCGACCGAGGATGACCCTGACGTCACGGTCGTGCTGCTGATCGTCGACGTCGTCGGTTTCTGGGAGCTGGCCAGCCGCCGTTACGGGTTCCTCGCGGCGCTACGGGACTCCTACATCGCCGGCATCGACATCACCGGTGGGCTGGGCGTGTGGGGCGAGTACGGGGACCATCCGCGGTTCCTGCTCGCGGCCGGCGGCTTCAACCCGCGCTTCCAGGACGTTCCGGCCGAGATGAGCGGAGCCCTGGATCGTCTCGGTGCGTCGTTCTCGGTGGGTCGTTTCAGCCTGGTGTTGACCGGTTATTTCGCTTTCACTCCGGCGACGATCCAGGCCGGGCTGAACCTGCTCGCGTCGGCGAAGATCGGCCCGGTTGGCATCAAGGGCGACATCGGCTTCGACGTCTTGGTCTACCTCCGCCCGCGTACCCATTTCATCGCCGACTTCCACGTCATCGCGGAGGTGACCTACCGCGGGCACACGCTGGCCGGGGTGAAGGTCACCGGCACGATCGAAGGTCCCGGCCGTTGGCACCTCAAGGGAAAGCTCACGTTTTCTATCCTGTGGTGGGATATCTCCAAGTCCTTCGACGAGTCCTGGGGGGGCCTGGCCGCGCTCGCTGGGGGAGTGATCGACGTGCTGGCGTTGCTGACCGCCGAGCTGGTCAAGCCGGAGAACTGGTCAGCGCAGTTGCCCGCCGGAAGCGAGGCGATGGTGACGCTGGCCCCCCACCATGGCGACTCGACGCCCAAGGCGCATCCGCTGGGCCGGTTCGTCTTCTCGCAGCGGGTCACCCCGCTGGGCCTAGGTCTGGAGAAGTACGGCGAGAATGCCATCAGCGGTCCGAACCGCTTCGATATCATCTCGGTGACCATCGGTGGCCAGCCGATCGGACAGGCCTTGCCGGCCGCCCGCCGCACGCCGGTGCGCGAGCACTTCGCCCGCGCGCAGTTTTTCGAGATGACCGACGAGGACAAGCTGACCCGGCCCTCGTTCGAACAGATGGACGCCGGGGTGGAGTTCAGCTCCACCGCCTACGAGATCAGCTCCAATCCTCCCGTCACCACAACCATGGACTACGAGACGGCCTATCTCGACCTGCACACCCAGCAGACCCGAACGGACACGACCCTGAACACGGTGGCGCTGGACTACGACCTGATCGAGGCGCTCGGCCGCCACGGCGCCGCCGGACGCGCCGCGCAGCGGGCACACGAGCACATGCGCACCAAAAATCGGCTACGCATCACCGTGTCCGCCCCACCATTGGCCGCCGCCGACCGCACCACCCTCACCGCCGTCCCCACCGCCGGTCAACCCACCTCCACCCAGATGATCGCCGAACAGCGCCTACGCACCGCCGACGCCGCGCGTTCCCAGATCGTCGAAGCCTTCGAACTGGCCCAGGCCCAACAATGACAGCGGACTACACCTTCCTTCCCTGGAGCCGACGTGGACTCGCCGCGCGCACCAATCCCGTCACCGACCTCGCGACAGCGTTGCCGGCCCGAGCCAAGGTCACCGTCGGCCTGACGGTAAGCAATATTCCGGAGTCGCCTTATGACCTCACCCTGTATGGCCCCGGGGACGTGGTGGGCATCGACCCGAAGCTCATCGTCCGCATCGACCCGCGGCCCAACAGCATTGATGTCGAACCGAACTACTTCCCGCTGATCGAGTTCGACGCCCCGGATTTCCCGTGGATGTTCACGCCGGCGGCGAGCGGACCGGACGATCGGCTGCGTCCGTGGTGCGTGCTCATCGCCGTCGATCTGTCAGTGGTCGATCCGCCGCGCGTCGAGCCAGGGCGTCCCCTGCCGGTCCTCGTGGTGCCCCGCTCGGTCGCTCCGGTTGAGCTGCCCAACCTCTTCGAGTCTTGGGCCTGGGCCCACACCCAAGTGATCGTCTCTCCGAACAGCGGGAGCATCGCCACGGAGCTGGCAGACCGGCCCGCGATGAACGTGTCACGCCTACTCGCCCCGCGCCGTCTCGAATCGGGAAAACGTTACGCGGCCTGCCTGGTCCCCGCGTTCGACAGCGGCGTCACCCGCGGCCTGGGCGATACTCCTGCCGACGACACGACTCTCAGGGCGGCTTGGACGATGGTCAGTGGTGACGTCAAGCTGCCGGTTTACTTTCACTGGGAGTTCACCACTGGTCCGGTGGGGGGTTTCGAGGAGCTGGCGCGAGGGCTGCAACCGTTCCAGGTGCCGGGGACCGCTGGCGGCGAGCGCATGTACATCGGCGCGGCCGGGCCCGACCTGCCCGCTATCCCGCCCACTGATCCGGCCGCCTATCTGACCATGGACGGGGCGCTGCGCCCTCGGCAAGGTTCGCCGGGCACGTTGGCCGAGGTCCCCCTCGATGTGCAGCAGCGCCTGCGGGCTGCGCTCGACGCTGCTGCCGTTCAGGCCACCTCCCGGGCCACCCCTGGACCGACGCCCACCACTTCTGGGTTGGGCCCGCCGATCTACGGCGCCTGGCATGCGCGCCAGCACACCGTTGCGGCTGACGTTCCGGTTTGGCTGCGTGAGTTGAACCTCGATCCGCGCACCCGCGCTGCCGCCGGGCTCGGCGCGCAGATCGTCCGAGAAAACCAGGAACAGTTCATGCAGTGGTGCTGGGAGCAGGTTGAGCAGATCCTCGAGGCCAACCGGCTGCTGAGCCAGGCCCGTCTTTCACTCGATGCCCTCTCGCGTGTGCACGCCCGGCACTTCGCCACCCTCCCCGAGGATCGCCTGCTGCAGCTCACCGCTCCGCTGCACAGCCGCACCAAGCACGCCGACGTCACCATCGCCGCGACGATCGCCGGCTCCAGCCTGCCCAATGCTGCGGCCGATCCGGCCCTGCGCCGCCTGACCAGCCCGGTGCGTCCGGTGCTGCGCGCTGCGATCGCCCGCGCCACACCGTCACCAACTCTCGCGGCGAGCGCCCCCCGGGTCCGTCTCGTCAGCCGGCTCGCCAGCGGCGGGATCGAGGTTGATCCGACGCGTTTTGTGCCGCACGGTCTGCTGGGCATCCCCGCAATCAACTCAGTGCCTCCGGTGTGGGACACCCGGGAGACAAACGATCTCACGGTCATCGGTCTGCCGCTCTCCGTCCCAGCATTGGGCCTCTATAGCTTCGCCAGGAAAGTGAGCGCCGCCACGGCCGCTGCCCTGGCCGACCCAAATCCACGGCTCGTCGGGCTCGACCTACAACTGGCATGGTCGACCGCGTGCGGCGAGGAGGCCCTTCGCCGCGCCCGGTCGACCATCCGCGATCCGACCATTCCAACTCCGTGGCGCACTCTTACTGAGCACCTGTCGTGGATCCCTAACACAATGGACCGGGAATCGGAACGGCGTCTTGAATACGCAGTCGGGAGAGTCCTTGCCTCTGGCTTGGTCATTCCCGACCCGCCACCGCCCGTCGTCCCGATGGCCATGGGCCGGGTACGCGACTCGCTGCGGGCCCGTACCAATCCGCGTGTGACGGTCCCGAGTCGGCTTGGCACGATGCTCGCCGTCGGCGGGCAGGGCCTTGTCACCGACCCGCCGGCCGGCCTGACGCTTGCTCCGGCGCTCGATCGGGTCATGGCCGCTCCGGAGATCGACGTTGCGGTCTACGGCTATCTCGCACGCCTGGATCCAGCTCGCTTTCTTCCGGGCGTGGGCGAGATTTCCGAGAACACGATCACGGTGCTGGAGACCAATCCCCGCTTTGTCGAGGCGCTCCTGGTCGGTGTCAACCACGAGATGAACCGGGAGCTGTTGTGGAGAGCCTTCCCCACCGATCAGCGCGGCACGCCGTTTCGGCGTTTCTGGGACCGCAGCGACGGCGCCCCAGACATCGGTCCCATCCACACCTGGGCGGGCAACGAGTTAGGCACCAACGGGCCCAGCGGCCCGGCCGGTCAGCAAGGCCAGATCGCCCTGCTCATCCGCGGCCAACTCCTGCGCCGCTATCCCAACACGTCGATCTACGCGTGGCGCGCACGCAACGGCGTCCTGGTCGATCCACCCAATGCACCGGACGACATCAGGCGCCCCGTCTTCGCCGGGGGACTCGGCCCCGACACGGTGTTCGTCGGCTTCGAGCTGACCGACGTAGATCTGAGACAGGGAGACGGCTGGTTTTTCGTCCTGCAAGAGCAGCCGACCGAGCCGCGCTTCGGCTTCGACGAGTTCAAGGGAACGGGAACGCCACCCGAGTTGCACTCGTGGTCTGACGCGACATGGCAGCACACCGCAACCGCGCCCGGGCGCTATCTGCGAGTTATGGACAACCCGCTGACCGGTCTGAAGCTCGGGAACGCGACATTCGTGGATCATGCGGCGCACCTGGCCGCGATCACCCTCCAGCAGCCGGTGCGGGTCGCGTTCCATGCCGGTGGCCTACCGCAGGTGGGCACCCTATGACGGGGGCGGTCAGGGCCGACGACGACTTCGCGACCAGCGTTGGGCTGCTCCACGGTGGCATACCGATCGCGCTGCTGCCGGTGCGGATCGAGGCGCGCTTCTTCGTCGACGTCCCTGAGCTGCGCGTGCGCATCTTTCCCGACCAGATCCACGTCTTCGCGCACGAACCCGAACTCACCGCCGAGGAGCGCGACGCGGGAATGTCGTACTGGCGCGAGCGCTTCGCCTCGCCCAATCCCACGAACCGTCCTACGTCACCGTGGATCACGCTGTGCACCACGGTCGGGCCGGCCCGGGCGGCATGGGTCACTCGCGCGCTGACCCCCACCAACCTCGCCGCGCTCGGGCAGTCCGTGGCACCGGTCTTCCCTGCGACCCAGCTGCGTCCCAGCACCTGGTCACGCCCCGCGCGGGCGGTGGCGCTGCCCGAGCGGTGGGTTGTGATCGGCATGCGCGGGGGCCGCGAGGTCGTGCGCAAGTGGTCGAACGCCGTCTCCGACACCCTCGACGTCACCCCCGACGTCACCCCCGCGCCCGACATCGAGGCCACGCCGGTCGCCGACGAGGCGCTGGCCCTGCAACCGTCCGCGCGCTGGCTGGTGGACTTCGACGAGGCCGAGCGCGCCGGGATGGCCCTCCGCATCAGCTCCGGTGAGATCACCGACGGCAGACCCCTCGACGTAGGGTTCGATCGCCTCTTCGTGCTCGGCGTCGACTGGATGCTCGCGCCCGACGAAGCAGCCGACTCGCTCCACCAGCTCCTCACCTCCCACCTCTACGCCGACGACCTCTCGATGATCACGCCCGGGACGCCGACCAACGTCACCGCCACATCCCGCCCCGGAGCACCGCCTTCCGAGGCCGCCCTGATCGCCGCGCTGGACCCCGAACGCCATCCTGCCCCGGCTGCCGTCAGGGGAAGGGCCGCTGACCTCCTCTGCCGGAGGCTCGGCATCGCAAACCCGCCCGACGATCCGCTCACCGCTATTCCCGGCTCAGCCGGTTTGGAGCAAAACGTCGCGTCGCAGCTCGCCAATGCGCTGTGGGAGAGCACCCTCGGGTCCTACCTCACCGACTTCCTCAACCCCCTGTTCCCAGACTCGCGCGCCACGCAGGTCCGCGACCACGTCCGCCGCTACCTGTTCCCCGCCGGTCCTCTTCCCGCCCTCCGCATCGGACGCCAGCCCTACGGCATCCTCCCCGTCGTCGCGCCGGGCCGCTTCACCCCGGCCAGCGGAGACATCGAGCCCGACCTCATCGCCGTGCTGGGCAAGCTGCGCACCCTCTGGGAAACGGCGGTCAGCCGGGCCCCGCACCTCGGGCGGACGACCGACCTGGACGCCGACCTGACAGCGCTGCTGCAGACGACACCGTTCGCCTCCACCTTCCGCATCCGCTCCGTCCTGGGTCCCCTCACGGTCAAGGTCACGGAGGGGGACCACGTCCATACGCAGGCTCAGGAGTACGTCACCGAGGCGCTCGGCCATTACCTGGGTTGGCCAAGCCGGCCTGACATCGCGGGGTTCACCGCTCACCCAGCCGGACAGCGTCTCGATGTCGCGCTCGTCGATCCCAGCCCGATCGTGCCCGGCGCGCCGCTGTCGAAGAACTACCTGCAGGAAATCGCCGACCTCGCCCGCACCAGCGGCAGCTACGACACGATGAAAGCGCGCGAGGCGGCGGCGAGCACGCTCCTGGAAGCCCTCGCCGTCCACGCCGCCGAGCGCGAGTTGCATCGCGCCGATATGCGGACTATCAACAGGCACCGGTTGGCCTCCGGGCAGATCACCGCGCTCCCCGACGTGAGCGTGATGCAAGCCTGGGAGTTTGTCGGCATTGAGACCGTGACGCGTCCCGCGCCATCCGAGGGCGTACTGGTGACGACTCCGTCGGAAGCCTCCCGGGTGGTGATTCCCAGCGTCACCGGTCAGCAGACGGTGCGGCAGTTCGTCACCGCCGCCATCCAGCGCGGCACCATCGTGCCGACCGAGTACCAGCTGTTGACCATCACGCTGGCCAGCCTGGAGTTCCTCGGCACCCGTCCCGCCGAGGAGCTCGACCGCGCCCTGCGCGGCCTGCTCGACGCCTACAGCCACCGTCTCGACGCCTGGTACACCTCCCTGGCCACCCGCCGCCTCACCGTCGTGCGCGCCGCATCTCCCACTGGTGTGCACCTCGGTGGCTACGGCTGGCTCGACGATCTTCGACCAGCTGGCACCGGTGTGAGCCGGGGCTTCATCCACACGCCGTCGCTTTCCCAGGCCACGACGGCTGCCGTGCTGCGCAGCGGCCACCTCGCCCACAACGATGATCAGCACAAGGCGCTCGACCTGGACCTGAACTCAGCCCGGGTGCGCACCGCGCTGGCGCTGCTTGACGGCGTCGCCCAGGGACAGCCCCTCGCGGCCCTGCTCGGCTACCGCTTCGAGCGCGCCCTGCGCGAGCGCAGCCCCTTGCTCACGAAGTACATCCTGCCCCTGCGGCAGGCCGTCCCACTCCGGCCCGACGACTCCACACCGGCGGCCCCGTCGACCACGGCCTCCGAGACGCTGGCTGCGCG
>JALZHU010000395.1 GCA_030860695.1 Actinomycetota bacterium | reverse complement strand
AGGAAAGTCCTCCGGGGTAGTCGATGCATACAGACACCTTGCGCTGACGAGCCGTGCCAGCGCTCGTCCAACGGCCACCTCGCTGACCGCAGCGACAACCACCCAACCCCGGCGACAGAAACGAACTCCCAGCCCGTCATGCCTCATGTCCACACGGGGCTTTGCGTGCCAGGCCGTCCCGCGTAGCTGCTAAACGCCTCCGCGAGCGTACTGGGGCCGACGACTATCACATCCTCAATAACTGCCATCACGGTCGACGGCGTGAATCGCGCAGCCTTAACTACCTCAGGGAACGTCGGCCAGTCGCTTGGCCGATAACACTTCTCAAGTGGCCTACTGAACATACGGGCATCGTCGATAAGCACGCAGGAGCCACCGATGAGAGGCCACTGCGTCAGTATAAAAAGCTCCTCCAGCAAAGGGCATTGAGGCACGGTAACCTCAGGGACCTCAGGGAACCAGTGGGCGTCAAGCCAAAACAAGGCACACGAGTCCAAGGAGTCAAGGACAGATGGGAGCACAGCAGGCGATGATCCGAAAATTACATGAATGCCAGGATCGTTCGCTAGAGCATGACTGGACTTTTCATATAGGGCAAAGTTCGACTCTATGGTGTATACTAGGCCGACCAATTCTCGCAGTATGCGGGTGCTTGCACCTTCATATGTCCCTGTTTCTACCGCTACCTTGTATCGGAAATAACGTTGCACAGTGCTCGCAAGTGCAGGCGGCAGCCCCCATGGACGTTCGCTTCTAGGTGCGTCTTTTGCAAGATATTCCTGTTCCATGTCGTGGCCCTCACGCCTTCCCAGGTGTAATATGACAGCTTCTTACAGGCCAGCCGTTCATGGTGACGAAGGCCGCCTCGGGGTGAACCTCGTGCAGCGGTACTCGCCGGTGTGCCAGACCTGATTAGCTTCGCGGAGCTTAAACTTCATCATGCTCACTATGGCTGGCTGGACCTGGCTCAATGCTTCGTCAACCACGTTGCCGCCTGCTCCATGACGTCGGCGTGAACTGCGGGTGGATCAGGGAGCACGGTGGTGGCCCGACGCAGTGCGCGCAGGGTGACGGTGGCGGTGAGGTCGGTGGTGGGCAGCCCGGGCGCGTCGTAGAGCCGACATGCCCACGGCGGAGTACCGCAAACGACAGCGCGACGAACGGCGGCACCGCAAGCTTGAGCGGCCTGAGCACAGGCGGTGGGGAGCAGCGCACGACCCGAATCCCCGATTCGTGACGTGCTCGCTAGGTTACTGTGCGCACCGACCGGGAATCCGAACAAGGCCGGCTCGGGTGGATACCCAGATCCTACAAGTTACACAGGAGCACTCGTGAAGCAAACCACAAACGCCGCTCGGAGCGCGGCACTGCGCCGTCGGCTTGCTGTACTCGCCGCCGCCACGGGGCTCGCGGTGGCGGGCTGCGCCAACAACCCACCTGACGCGCCGGCCACGGCGCCCTCTCCGCCCGTGGTGACCTCGCCGTTGCCGGCCGAACCGCAGGCGGCGGCCGTCGACTGGGCCAGGTCAACGTGCCAGACGCTCCGACCTGCCTTCGAGCGGCTCGGCGCGCCGCCCCAGCCCGACCTCAGCAACCTCGCCGCGACGCGGCAGGCCTACATCACCTATCTGACTAATGCGCGAAACTCCGCGCAACAGGCGATCGACCAGCTCCCGACGATCGGGGCCCCGCCGGTGAACAACGGGCAGCAGGTCCTTGACAACATGCGCACTCAGCTCATCCAGCTGCGCAATGACCTTGACGACGCGTTGGCGAAGCTCAACCAGGCCAACCCCAACGACGTGGGGGCGACCGGGTTGGCTCTCGGCGCGGCCGGCAACGTCCTCGGTGCGCTCGGCAACCGCGTCCAGGTGCTCGGCAACCTCATCACCGACCCGCAGCTGCGCGCCGCCATCAACCAGACGCCAGAGTGCCAGAACCTGATTGGGGCGAGCACGACGACCGCCACCACCCAGCCGACAGGGTCACCCCAGCCGACAAGGTGAGCCGCCCGGATAGGCGTGTCAACGGGTGTCGGCAGTGACCGTATCGAAGGCGACCGTGACGAATAAGCCGCGCGCTATGTCGGGTCTGAGGCTTAGTCCAAGCCGACAGGGGGGACGTGCGGTCATGCCCGTGTGACGTCGTCGTAAAGCTGCCGCACCCGCTGCGCGAGCACCGGCCAGCAGTAGTGGCCAAGGACGTGGCGCCGTGCTGCTGCCGCCAGTCGCGCGGCCAGCTCCCGGTCATCGAGCAGCCGCGTCACCGCGGCGGCCAGCGCCGTGACGTCGCCGACCGGGGCGAGCAGGCCGGTGACCTCGTGCTGGACCAGATCGGGAATGCCGCCGACGCGGGTGGCGACGACCGGCAGCCCGGCCGCCATCGCCTCGACCAGGACCGACCCCAGCTCCTCGTAAGCCGAGGGCAGCACGAGGACATCGGCGCACGCGAGGAATGCGGGTACGCGGTGATGCGGCACAAAGCCAACCAGGTGGGTCCGGTCTCGAGCCGATGACCGCGCGATCCGCGCCTTGAGGGCGTCACGCTGGGGGCCGTCACCGACGACGATGAGCCGGGCCTGCGGCGGCAACCGCTCGACAATTTCCGGCAGGTCCAGCGGCCGCTTCTGCGGCGCCAGCCGGCCGACGAACAGCACCCGGGGCCGCGGCAGGTCCGGCAGCGGGTCGATTGGCGCCCCGGCAAACTCGGTAGGCGAGAACCCTGAGGGCACGACGTGTGTCCGGCCCACCGGGACACCGTCGGCGGCGAGCAGTCGCGCCGCTCGCGGTGTGAGCGTGATGACGGCGGCGGCGCGGCGCAGCACGGCACGTTCGATCGGGCCGCCGAGCGCCTTAAGCAACGCGGTACGCGGCGTCTGTGATGTCACTGGCAGGCTGTTCCGGACGCTCATGTGCACGGTGACGATAAGCGGCACCCGGTGCCAGTGAGCGGCGGCGAACGCGAGCGGCAGCACCGCAAGGTCCTCACCCTGGTGGGCGTGCACGACATCGACAGTGGCCCGCGCGACGGTCGGGATGGCGGCGAGCGCCCACAGTTGGCGCAGCCGGCGCAGCGGCGCGCCGGTGCGGACGACGACTGTGTGGGCGCCTTCCCGGTCCCGGCTGCGCGGGCCAGCCAACCGTGACGTGACGACGATCTGCTGCACTCCGGCGTCGTCGAGGCAGCGGGTGAGCTGTGCCGTCGAGTTCTGCATGCCGCCGATGGGGTCGAAGCGGGCCGCACCGGGTAGTTCAAGGACGTGGTCGAGCGGCTCAAAAATCGAGCACAGCCGCAGCACCCGCAGCGAATCAGGCCGCTTGCGGACGCGCACGTCCGCACGGTCGCGCTGCTGCGGCTGCGCGTCGGATTGGGCGATCTGCTGTGCACCGTGCCGGCGCTGCGCGCGTTGCGGGCCGCGCGACCCGACATCACCGTCGCGCTCGTCACCTGGGCTGAGACCGCCCCCGTCGTCGACCGGATGAGTGCCTGGATCGACGAGCTCATCGATTTTCCCGGCCACCCCGGCATCCCCGAGCGGGCACCCACCGGCGCGCTGCCCAGCTTCCTCGCATGGATGCGCAAGCGTCGCTTCGATCTCGCGGTGCAGGCCTACGGCGACAATCCGGCGGCCAACGAAGTGACCGCCGCCATCGGCGCGCGGATCACCAGTGGGTTTCAGCCCACCCGCGGCCCACGCCGCGACCCGGCGACGCACCTGCCCTACCCACATCAGGTGCACGAGATCCACCGACACCTCCAGCTCGTCGCGCACCTCGGCGTCCTCACGGTTGGCATGTCCGACGCTCTGGAGTGGCCCCTCACCGACGCGGACCGCCGGGGAGCCGCCCGGCTGCGCGCAGCTTACGACCTACGCCCGGGCCACTACGTCGTCGTGCACCCCGGCGC
>JALZHU010000116.1 GCA_030860695.1 Actinomycetota bacterium | reverse complement strand
GCCGGTCAGCCGCGAGCGTCGGGCGCTGGCCGCCGCCGGGTACGCGTTGCTCCCGCCGGCCATCGCCGGGTTGGCGCAGGGCCGGCTGGACGTCGTGATGGCGTACCTGCTGCTCCCCCTCGTGCTGGCCGGTGTCGCGTCGGTGTTGCGGGGTGGGACGGTCAAGCGAACCGGCAACTGGCTGTCCACCGCGGCCGCCACCGCGCTCGGGGTTGCCGTGATCGGCGCGTTCGCCCCCCTGCTACACCTGCTGTTACTGGCCGTGGTGCTCGTTGGGTTCGTAGTCGTCCCGGCCCCCCGGGTCACGACGCTGCGCCGCGCGATTGGACTATTCGCAGTGGTGCTCCTGCCATTGGGGCTACTCATGCCGTGGCCGGCGGTGGTGATCCAACGTCCCGCGGTACTGCTGCACGGGGTGGGCGCAGTGGTGCCCGAGCAGGCGCCCGGCTGGCTGCGGCTGCTCACTTTGGACCCTGGTGGTGCGGGGACCGTACCGTGGCTAGGCGCGGTGGTGGTGGCAGCGGCAGTGATCACGCTCGTCACCCGGCCGTCCTGGTCGATGCTGCCAGCTCTGGGATTAGTCCTGCTTGGTGCCGCCGCGGTGGGGATGCTGATCCGTCTGCCAATGCCGCCGCTGGCTGGCGGTGACCCCCGGCCGGGGTTCACGGGGGGCGCGCTGCTGTTCGCTGGCTGCGGATTGCTGTGGATCGTGATGCTGGCCGGCCGCGCTGCGGAGCCCACCCGTCGATGGATCGGTGATCAGGGGAGTCGGGCGCCGTGGCGTCGAGCGCTGTCCGCGACGCCGTGGATCGGGGTGGCGATGCTGTCAGCCGGAGCCGTAGCGATGGGTGCCAGCGGTCCGCTTACCACCGGCCCGCCAGCCGGCCTGCCGGTGCTGGCCCCCTCACTAGCTGCCGAGCTGGCCCGGACCGACACCTCAGTTCTGGTCGTTGGTGCCAAGGGCGAGCCGGTACGGCTGACCAGGTCGCGGACCGCTCGCTTCGGTGACGACGACATCGCTCCGCTGCGTGCCACCGGGGCCCGGCTGGAGCGAGTGGCTGCTGCGCTGCGGGCGGGACAGCCGGGCGAGACGTCCGCCGCGATCGCCGACGTGGCCGCCTCCGGGGTGCAGTTCGTGGTGCTGCCCACCGCCGCGCAGGGTGATCGAGCCCTTTCCGCGGCCGGACCATTAGCCCGGCCCGCACCCCCGACCGCGGACGGCCGACCAGTGCTTCGGGTTGTGCGACCGGTCCCGGGAGCGGAGCTGCTGGGACCCGCGTTGGCCCAGCAGGCACGTAGCGGCGCCGCGCCGCCCATCGAACCTGGAGTCAGCGGGGTCTTAGCGCCGACCAAGCCGCCGCAGGTGGCAGTGCAAGTCGCGCCCGGCGCGGAGGGACGGTTACTTGTGGTGGCGGCCAACGACGAACCAGGCTGGCAAGCCAGCGTGAACGGCCGCCCAGTGCCGGTGGTGCGTGGGTGGGGGCACCAGGTCGCGGTCCCCGTGCAAGCTAAGCCAGCCGAGGTCCGGGTGGTCCGCTCGGATGTCACCCGGACTGCGTTATTGCTCTGCCAGGGTGCCGTGCTCCTGCTGGTTGCCGGTACTGCGCTGCCGTCTCGCCGCCGCCCACACCGGTAGTAGCTGGTGCGGCCCGGTTGGTCAGCCCGCTTCTGCGGGGCCGTCGATGACGTCCGGATCGAGGCCGAGATAGCTCGCCACCTGCTCCACGAGTACCTCACGTACGAGTTCGGAGAGGTCAACGCCGTCCTGCGCTCGGTTCTCTAGAGGACGTCGGTAGAGCACGATCCGGGCTCGGGTAGGCAGGCCGGCATGGTCCACCCCGGCCGGGACCAGGCGGGCCAGTGGGATCTTGCCGTCCTCTACCACGTCGCTACCCCAGGTGACCGTAGCCGGATCGCAGTCAATAACTTCTGGCACCTCGTCAACGGCGACATCGAGCCTGTCAAGCTCGGCGTGCCAACGCTCATCGATGGGTTCAAGGGCGTCCAGCACAATCGCGTCGAACCGTTCCGAGCGGCTGCGGGCCGCGGGCAGCGTGGCAGGGAACAGCGGCCCCCGGACGCCGCGGCCGCGCCGATCTCGGTGCCTGCGCAGGGACGAGCGGGTTGACCGGGTCACAGTCATCCATCGAGACTACGCCGCGAACGCAGCTGTGAACGCGGTGCTCCGCGCGCCTGCCGTACTCGAAGAGAGCTGCGCGCTATGGTCCGGCCGTGCTCAGTGTGCGGCGGTGCTCGAGGACCGGGTGCACAAACCCGGCGGTGGCCACGCTCACCTTCGTCTATGCCGAGTCCACTGCCGTGGTGGGGCCGCTAGCCACCTACAGTGAGCCGCACTCCTACGATTTGTGCGAACTGCACGCGCTTCGGCTGACCGCTCCACGGGGCTGGGACGTCGTACGTCACGACGGTGAGTTTGCCGAGCCGGAACCCTCGGTGGACGACCTCACCGCACTGGCCGAGGCGGTACGTGAAGCTGGCCGGGTGGACCGTCCAGCGCAACAACCTGTTCTCGCCGGTCCCGCGACTGGCAGCGGTCGCCGTGGCCACCTAAGAGTACTGCCCGACCCTGTCGACGACTAAGCCCATCCCCTGTCGCGTTCAGCGGGCTCAGTGGGGTGGTAGATACCTAGATAACCCTGCTGAATGCGTCGGCGTTCCCGGCGCGAGTGGTCCTCGCGCAGATAGGCTCGTTGGCGCCGTCCGCTGGACTCGATGTCCGTTGGACTCGATGGGCCAGACCCGACGAAGGGAGAGCAGTGCCCGATCTGTCAGCGATAGTGAAAGCCTACGACATTCGGGGCATCGTCGGCGAACAGCTGAATTCTGAGGTGGTGCGCGATATCGGCGCGGCCTTCGCCGACTTCGTTAGTAACCCAGACGGTTCAACCGCTGGTTCGAGCGGGTCGCATGCGGTGGTCGTCGGGCACGACATGCGAGACTCCTCACCCGGCCTGGCAGGCGCCTTCGCGCAGGGCGTGACCAGCCGCGGCCTCGACGTCATTTCAATCGGGCTGGCCAGCACCGACATGCTTTACTTTGGCTCCGGGCGGCTTGGGTTGCCCGGAGCGATGTTCACTGCAAGCCACAATCCGGCCCGCTACAACGGCATCAAACTCTGCCGGGCCGGTGCTGCCCCGGTTGGCCAGAACAGCGGGCTGGACAAGATCCGGCTCGCGGTCGAGCGTGGCATCGAGCCGGGACCGGGCGGCGGCGGCGTCACCGAGCGGAACATGCTCGGCGACTATGCAGCCTATCTGCGCTCCCTGGTGGACCTGTCCGGAATCCGGCCGCTGCGAGTCGTGGTGGACGCCGGTAACGGGATGGGCGGGTACACCGTGCCCGCGGTTTTCGAGGGATTGCCGCTGGATGTCATTCCGCTGTTCTTCGAGCTGGACGGCAATTTCCCTCATCACGAGGCCAACCCGCTGGATCCCGCGAACCTCGTCGACTTGCAGGCGGCTGTGCGCGAGCACGGCGCCGATCTGGGTCTGGCCTTCGATGGCGACGCGGATCGCTGCTTCGTGGTCGACGAGCGGGGCGAGCCGGTGAGTCCCAGCGCTATCACCGCGTTGGTTGCCACCCGTGAGCTGGCCACTGAGGCTGGTGCTGCAGTGATCTACAACTTGATCACCTCGCAGGCCGTGCCAGAGATCGTCGCCGAGTACGGCGGGCGGCCGGTGCGCACTCGGGTCGGCCACTCGTTCATTAAGCAGCGGATGGCGGAAACGGGAGCAATCTTTGGCGGCGAGCATTCCGCACATTACTACTTCCGCAATTTCTGGTGCGCTGACTCCGGGATGCTTGCCGCGCTGCACGTGCTCGCCGCGCTCGGTCAACAACGGCGCGCGCTGTCGGTACTGATGGCTGACTTCAGCCGTTACGCCGCGTCAGGCGAGATCAACTCCACGGTCGATGACCCGAGGGGCAGGATGGAGGCGGTGCGGGAGCGGTTCGCTGCGCGGGACGGTGTCGAGCTCGACGAGCTTGACGGCCTCACCGTACGGTTTCCCAACGGTTCATGGTTCAACCTGCGCCCGTCGAATACCGAACCGCTGCTGCGTCTGAACGTCGAGGCCCGCGACACCACCGCGGTCGAGGCGTTGCGCGACGAGGTACTGGCACTAGTGCGCGGCGTCGGCAGCTCTTCAAGGGCCACCGCCGGTGGGTGAGGTGGCCTTCACAAGCTACCAACCACAATTCCAGGAGGACGACGATGGCCGTGGAACTGGACCCGCAGCTGATGGAGATCTTGGCTTGCCCGTGTCCGGAGCACGCCGAGCTGCACAGCGGCACCGCTGCTGACCCCGAGGCTGATGCGTTGACCTGCACCGCGTGTGGGCGCAGCTTCCCTGTGATCGACGGCATCCCGGTGTTGCTGCTGGATGAGGCGTTGCCCGGGACTGGACCGGCGGCCGGCGGTATGGACGGCGGCGACAGCGGGCAGGGCTGAAGGGTGATGCCATCCGACCACGGCCAATTTCACCGGAGTGACGGTGACGATGACCTGCTCGATGACCCCGAGCGCTTGGAGACCACCGACACCGGTGGGCTGCTCCGGGCCGCGTCCACTGCGGGCGCTCAGGTGCGCTCCACGGCCTCCGCAGCCGAAGAGGCGGGTCTGCGGCGGCTGGCCGGGGAACGTCCGCGCGCACTGGTGCTGCTGACCCGGCCGGGTGCGGCACCGGCCGCCGCACCGCTGCTGCTAGCGCTGCTCGGACCGTCCTGCCCGGTGCCGGTGGTGACAACACCATCGGTCCCGATGTGGGTGGGCGCGCTGGACATCGTGCTGGCCAACACCACCGATCCTGGCGACCGAGAACTGGCGGAGGGCATCGACCGGGCGGTCCGACGGGGGGCCCAGGTGGTGCTGACCGCGCCTGCAGATGGCCCGGTGGCGGCCGCCGCCGCAGGGAGAACGGTGCTGGTGGTGCCCCGAATCGAAGTGTCACCGGGGCTGGCCTTGCCGCGCACCCTGACCGCCGGCCTGCTGCTGTTGGACACCCTGGGTCTGCTGGCCACCGACCCTGAAGTGTTGGCTGGTGAACTAGACCGCGAAACCGAACGCGACCACCTTGCCCACGAGTCGTTTGTCAATCCCGCCAAGTCATTGGCACTGCAACTGACCGGGCGAACCCCACTGCTGTGGGGCACCGATCCGGTGGCCACCGCGGTGGCCGGCCACTGCGCCGGGGCGCTTGCCGCCTACGCGGGGGTGGTGGCGCACGCCGCGGGGGTCCATGAGGCGGCAGCGCTGCCGGTGCTGTGCCAGGAAGCGTTGCGCGCCGGCCGGGAGGCTGACGTGTTCCACGATCCGTTCGAGGAACTGCCGCAGGGTAGTGGTATGCCGGCGGTTCGGCCGGTGCTGTTGGGTGTGCTCGCCGACCCCCGCAACGAGCCTGAGCGCGCTGCGGCGTTGGAAGCGTTACCCAACGCCGATGTGGTAACCGCCGATGAGGAGTTGATGGTGCGCCAGGGCGATCCCGGGGCCGCCGCGTGCGCCGCCGCGGTCCTGGCCCTACGGTTCGACTTCGCCGCGCTGTATCTGGGGCTGAGTCGGGGCGTGTTGGGCGGGCCGGGGCGGGTCGGCTGGACCGGGTCGGCCATCGGATGAACGACTACCAGGCGATAAGGGAGGGGTTGTGGAGCTGTTGCGCAATGCGGTTCGGCCTTACGCCTGGGGTTCCCGCACTGCGATCGCGGAGCTGCTCGGCGGCCCAGTCCCCGCCCCGCATCCGCAGGCAGAACTGTGGCTCGGCGCGCACCCGGCGGACCCGTCAGTACTTCTGCACGCGGACGGCACCCAAACCTCCCTGCTCGAAGCCCTCCACACCGATCCGGATCGCCACCTGGGGAAACGTTGTGTACAGCGCTGGGGCAGTCAGTTGCCGTTCCTGTTCAAAGTGCTCGCCGCTGAGGAGCCGCTGAGCCTGCAGGCCCATCCGTCCGCGGCGCAAGCCGCCGAGGGATTCGCCCGCGAGGACGCCCGAGGAATCCCCCGGGACGCTCCGGAACGCAATTACCCCGACCCCAACCACAAACCCGAGCTGATCTGCGCGCTTACCGAGCTTCATGCGCTGGCCGGTTTCCGAGACCCGCTCCGCACCGTCGAGTTGCTCACCGCCCTGGATACGCCGCTGCTTGAGCCCTACCACATGATGCTCGCGGCCGAGCCCAGTGCCGATGGGCTACGTACCCTGTTCACCACCTGGATCACGATGCCCGAGCCCGCGGTGAAGGCGCTGCTGCCCTGCACCCTGGATGCCTGCATTGCGCTGCTGCGCCGCGACGGGGTCAGCGGTGTCCCCGCCTCTCCCGGCAGCGATTTTCGACACGAGTGCCGGGTGGTTCTCGAGCTGGCTGAGGCGTATCCGGGCGATGTTGGGGTGCTCGCGGCCTTGCTGCTCAACCATGTCGTGCTGGCATCGGGCGAAGCAATGTACCTACCGGCCGGCAAGCTGCACAGCTACCTGCGGGGTACCGCGGTGGAAATCAGCGCCAATTCAGACAACGTCCTGCGCGGCGGACTGACCGCCAAGCATATGGACGTCCCGGAGCTGCTTCGGGTGTTGGACTTCTCCTATGGCGAGTTGCCGGTGCAACGCGGTGAACGGGTAGGGCCGCACGAGATCGCTTATTTCACCCCGACCGAGGAGTTCCAACTGACCCGGCTGGAGTGGACGGAAGGCGAGTTGACCCCGGTCCTGCTGCGCAGCCCGTGGCCGCAGATCTTGCTGTGCACCCGGGGATCGGCGGAGTTGCGCTCTCCAGATGGCACCAGTGTCATGGTGCGCCGCGGCGGGTCGGTATGGCTGGCCGCTGCCGACCCCGACATCACGGTATGCCCGGGCACCGGTCTCGTGCAGATATTCCGCACGTTGCCCGGAGTTATCGATAACTCCGCTGACTAACCGTTGGAGAGAGATTCTTGGGCGTCAGGGCTGCCTCCCACACGAGGTCAACGTCCGCGCGCCCGGCGTCATCGGGAACGTTGGCCGGGAGGTGCAGTGGTGCGTCGCTGCGGCTTGGGGAGTTGTCCTCCAGCAAGCGGAGGCCCGGTGGCGGTGCGGCCACACGGGCGGCCTCCGCCGGTTCCGCGGAGTAGCGGTAGACGGTGCGCCCCAAGGCGTAGCCGGCGGTGACCGGATTGCCGAAGAAGCGAAAGCGGTCCAGGTGTCGCCGCCGTCTGTGGTCTTGAGGATGGCGCCGCACACGAAGCTCTCTAACGCGACGTAGTCTCCGCTCTCTGTGGAACTGTCAGACGGGCGGAGCAGGATGTTCTCGTCGAGACCTTGGGTAAGAACCTCAGACCGGGCGAGCTGATACATCGCGGCGTAGGAGTTCTCATGACCTCACAGACTGGCCAGGCCAGCCTATTTGACAGTGGTGGTGCGCGGACCGTGACTGAGCGGCACTCTAGCGACGCGGACTGTGGCTTTTGTGCTGTGCTACGGGGCGAGCAGAAAGTGGCGCTGATCCATGAGAACGATCGCCTTATGTCGTTTCTGGATCATCGGCCGCTGTTCCACGGTCACGTCCTACTAATCCCTAAGATCCACGTCCTCCTGATGAGTGAGTTGCCAGAGGACCGAGTACAAGAATTCTTCATGGAAGCACAACGACTTGAACGAGCGGTTGAAGCCGGTTTAGAGGCAGACGGATCAATGATCCTCATTAACAACGTTGTGAGCCAATCCGTCCCACACCTACATTTGCACGTGATCCCCCGACGGAAGAAGGACGGGTTGAGATTCTGGTTGGGACCGCGCCGGACGTATGATTCAGAGCACCCGGCCGAGCTATACGCTGACAAGATTCGAGCAGCACTCGCGTCTGCCTAAACATCAACTCAACACCTGGCTGCCGGTTGGGTCGCCGGACTGCGTCCGGTGAGCCGCCCCTGCGCGGTACTGTCCGTTAGTTAGCCTGCCAGAACAGTTAGACTGCCAGAACCCCTCACCGACCCGAGCCGCCCGCTCACCCCACGCCGCCGAACAGCGCGGTGTAACGGGACTCTGTCGCGCTGCGAACCTGTATCCAGAGCCTTGCGGGTGGTGGATGCATCGCACACGCCGGTAGGGCACCTCGGTCACTTGTACGCTCACCGGTACGGGTGAGACGGGTAGTGCAAGGAGGCGCCGGGGTGTCAGCGGGCAGCGGGAGGATCGCGATCATCGCGGCGTTGCTAGCCAACGCCGGTATCGCGGTGGCGAAGTTCGTCGGCTACTTGATCACCGGGTCATCGTCGATGCTGGCCGAAGGCGTGCACTCGGTGGCTGACACGTCCAATCAGGGCCTGCTGCTGCTCGGCCAGAAGCGCGCCAAACGGGAAGCCACCCAGCAGCATCCGTTCGGCTACGGCCGCGACCGTTACTTCTACTCCTTCGTTGTGGCGCTGTTGCTGTTCAGCCTCGGCTCGGTGTTTGCGCTCTATGAGGGTTTCCACAAGCTGGAAAGCCACGAACAACTCACCTCGCCACTGGTCGCGATCGTGATCCTGGTAGTGGCGATCGTGCTGGAGACCCTGAGCTTCCGCACCGCGATCAGGGAGTCCCGGCCACTCAAGGGCCACGGCACCTGGTGGCGATTCGTCAGGCAGTCCAAGAGCCCGGAGCTTCCGGTAGTACTACTGGAGGACGCCGGCGCGCTGTGCGGGCTGTTCTTCGCGCTCGGCGGTGTCGGGCTGACGGTGCTTACCGGAGACATCGTCTGGGATGCGATAGGTACGCTATGCATCGGTGTCCTGCTCGGCGTGATCGCGATCATCCTCATCGTGGAGACCAAGAGCCTGCTGATCGGGGAGGGTTCCGGACCGGACGAGTTGCGCAGCATCCTTACCGCGATGGTGGGACGCGGTGTGGACCGGGTGATCCATGTCAAGACCCAGTACCTGGGCCCGGAAGAGCTGCTGATCGCCGCTAAGATCGCGGTCCCAGCCACGATGTCTACCACTGAGGTCGCCCAGGCCATCAACGAGGCCGAGACGCGGATCCGCAGCGCGGTCCCCGCCGCCCGGATCATCTACCTTGAGCCAGACCTGGATCGCACCCCTGTAACCAGCAGTTGAGTTGCACCGACGGCATTTGGAGCGGAGGAGCGCGATGCCTACCAAGGCGTTGTGGCAGACCAAGTCGATCGAGCAGTCCATCGCGGACACCAACGAGCCGGGCACCAGGCTGCGCAAGAACCTCGGCGCGCTGGACCTCACGGTGTTCGGCGTCGCGGTCATCATCGGCGCTGGGATCTTCGTGCTGGCGGCCCAGCAGGCCGGGGACACCGCGGGTCCGGCAGTGTCGCTGTCCTTCGTCCTGGCCGCGATCGCCTGCGGGTTCGCTGTCCTGTGCTACGCCGAGCTTGCCTCCACCGTCCCGGTCGCCGGCAGCGCCTACACGTACTCCTACGCCACCTTCGGCGAGTTCATCGCCTGGATCATCGGCTGGGATCTGATACTGGAGTTCAGTGTGGGCGGCGCGGTGCTGGCCAAGTCCTGGTCGGCTTACCTGGGCGACACCACCGGGGGAGCGCTGGCCACCACCGTCGATGTCGCCGGCATCACGATCGACTGGGGTGCGCTGTTGCTTGTCGGCGTGCTCACCGTGATCCTCGCCCTGGGCATCAAGCTCTCCTCCCGGGTCAGCCAAGTGATCACTGCTATCAAGGTGGCTGTAGTGCTGCTGGTGATCGCGGTCGGGATCGCCTTTATCAATGCGAGCAACTACCGTCCCTTCGTCCCACCGGCCAGACCCGGTGGGAGTAGCGGTGGCACAGAGCAGTCGCTGCTCTCGCTGCTGTTCGGCGCTGAGAGCAGCACGTACGGGATCTTCGGGGTACTGGCGGCAGCCTCGGTGGTGTTCTTCGCCTTCATTGGTTTCGACATCGTGGCCACTACCGCCGAGGAGGCTCGCAATCCGCAGCGCGACATGCCACGGGCCATTATCGGGTCGCTGGCGATTGTCACGGTGCTCTATGTCGCAGTCGCCCTGGTCATCACGGGCATGCAGCCCTACACCGCGCTGACCACCTCCCCGAGTGGGGACACGGCAACCCTGGCGACCGCCTTCACCAACGTCGGGCTGCCCTGGATCGCCGGGATCATTGGGCTCGGCGCGCTGGCCGGACTCACGACGGTGGCGATGATCCTCATGCTGGGCCAGATCAGGGTGCTGTACGCGATGTCTCGGGACGGTCTGTTCCCCCGGGCGCTGGCCCGGACAGGTTCACGCGGCACCCCGGTGCGTGCCACCGTCGGAGTCGGCGCGGTCGTCGGCGTCGTCGCGGCGCTGTTCCCGATCCTGCGTCTTGAGGAGATGGTCAACATCGGTGCCCTATTCGCCTTCGTGCTGGTGTCCGCTGGCGTGTTGGTGCTGCGCCGGACCCGGCCGGACCTGCCTCGCGGGTTCCGGACCCCGCTGGTGCCGCTGGTGCCGCTGCTGGCGATCCTGTCCTGCCTGTGGTTGATGCTGAACCTCTCGGTGGGCACCTGGATCCGTTTCCTGGTGTGGCTGGCCATCGGTTTGGTCGTCTACTTCGCCTATGGGGCCCGCAAGTCGCGCCTGCGACTGGAGGCGCCGGCGGGTGTTTGAGTCACTGCTGGTCGCCAATCGGGGAGAGATCGCCCGGCGGGTTATCCGCTCTGCGCGGGCGCTAGGTATACGTACCGTCGCGGTGCACTCGTCGGTGGACGCGAAGCTGCCGTTCGTCGCCGAGGCCGACGACGCGTTCGAGCTGAGCGGGCCACCCGCGCAGGTCTACCAGGACGCTCAGCAGCTTCTCGACATTGCACACAAAACCAGCGCGGTTGCGGTGCATCCCGGCTACGGGTTCTTGTCCGAGGACGCTGGGTTCGCCCGTGCGGTGGCTGACGCTGGCCTGGCGTGGGTCGGCCCCAGCGCCGAGGTGATCTCCACGATGGGTGACAAGGTGGCTGCCCGTGAAATGGTGGCGGCGACCGGGGTGCCGGTGGCGCCCGGCTCGGATGGTGCGGTGGCTACCGAGGACGCCGCGGTGGCGCAGGCCCAGCGGATCGGCTTCCCGGTGATGCTCAAGGCCGCTGCCGGGGGCGGTGGGATGGGTATGGCGGTGGCGCGCGACGCCGATGCGCTGCGCACCGAGCACGTCAAGGTCAGCGCTTTCGCCCAGCGGCTCTTCGGTGACCCACGGCTGTTTGTCGAGCGGTACTTCCCGCGGGTGCGCCACATCGAGGTGCAGGTTCTCGGGTTGGCCAACGGCCGGGTAGTGGCGCTGGGCGAGCGGGACTGCTCGGTGCAGCGGCGACACCAGAAGGTGGCCGAGGAAAGCCCGTCGCCCGCCATCGTGCCGGACCTGCGCCGACAAATGGAGCACGCCGCCGTGCTGGCTGCCTCCACTGTGGACTACCGCAATGCGGGGACGGTGGAATTCCTGCTTGACCAGGACACCGGCGAGTTCTTCTTCCTGGAGATGAACGCCCGCCTGCAGGTGGAGCATCCAGTGACCGAACTGCGCTATGGCGTGGATTTGGTGGCAGCCCAGCTGCGCATCGCGGCGGGCGCCGAACCCGGTTTCGACGTCGGGGCTATTGCCCCGACCGGGCATGCGATCGAACTGCGGGTCAACGCTGAGGATCCGAAGCGGTTCCTGCCCGGTCCCGGGCCGGTCACCGAATGGGTGGAGCCCACCGGCGACGGGGTGCGGGTCGACTCCGGTTACACGGCAGGCACCACGGTGACGCCGTTTTATGACTCACTGCTGGCCAAGCTGGTGGTGCACGGTCGCGACCGGGAACAGGCCCTGCAGCGAGCCCGGGAAGCGGTGGCCGGTTTCACCGTCACCGGCCCGAAGTGCAACCTCCCCTTCCACGCCGAGCTGCTGGAGCATCCCGAATTCGTCTCTGGCAGCTACGACACTGGCCTGGTCACCCGGATGCGTCCCTGAGCCCTTCCCGGTGTGTCGCGCTCGCACGCACGGTGTGTCGGGCGCTGATGTACGGCGCCTGAGGTCGCGTCGATGGTGTCGACCTCACACGGCTAGGCCAACTCCGGTAAGACCGCCACCAAGCGCAAGCAAGCAGAGGGAAATGCGGATATAGCGGTACTTGGCGACGACAATCCTGCTGGTGTCCGAGACCTGGACCAACAGCCAAGACAAACGGTCGTTGGCGGCTTTCTCGATGTATCTCCGCAACTCCGTGAGGTTGGAGGCCCGGTGCAGATCTCCGAAATATGTGGCGACGCCGATATTTTGCTGCGTGCCGACTCTCGGGAAAACAGCGACCGCAAGTATGACGATGGCTGCGATCCAGGCCACTATGCCCGCGCTGACAAGCCATCGTCCGGGGGCCGATGCCGTAACGATGTGCGTGCTGGCCGATCCCACTGTCAGCGCCGCGATAGCGAGAGCGCCAACGACTAAGCTTGACACCTTCCCATCAGCGCGCGCAATGTCATCGCGATTGTTCTCCAACAGATGCTCCGCAACGATCAGCGTCCGTTCGTCCTCGCGATCGGTCGGTGCTGTAGCTACGAGACTGCACCGACCGACCTGCTCGACACGTCTCATAACTGTCCTAGGGTCTGTCCGATTGTGATTCCACCGGAAATGACGGCGATGATTGCCGGATGAACGCAACGGGCGGTCCGTGAGATGCCGCTCAATATGACGCGAACGGCGGAGCACAAGGTGCGTGCCATCCAGGCTATTGCGTCGCCGAGGTCGTAGGAAATGTGTAATGGTGCCTTGCCCATCCGACGCATGATCGTCGTCAGTGCGTATTCCGGCAGCAGAATGAGACCGGCCATCGCCGCGATACCGTCCTGTAAGGGCCTGGCTAGGATTTCCAGGACGGGCGGGAGGATCCATCGGACTACTATGCAAGCTACTGTGATGGCCAGCGCTGCAAGAATGATCGCCTCCACGATTCGCAGTCCCAATTCCAGTGCGTGAATCACGGCCTGTGACCACAAAGCACCTGAGAGAACTATTGCCCCGACCACCACGGCAACCGATGAGATGCGCACCGCTATCACCCCGCTCCGCTAGTGGCTCCGCCCCCGGAAGGGGAGCTCTCTGTTTCGTCTTGGGGAACGTCCTGATCCGCAGTTGGTGTTTCTCCACGCAGTGCTGCAGACGGCATACTCGTTGGTCGCCGTGAACGGCGCCGACAACGAGTAGTGCTCGTGGAGTGATCATCACTGTTGCCGATTACACGAGTGATCGACTCGTTCAACCAGTCGAGTATCGCACGAACGCGGTCATCCATCTCATAACGTTCGATGAGGCCCGACTCGCTGAGGTGGGTGAAGAAGTCGATTACGTTTCGGCGCTCTGTATCTCGCGCCCCGCGAACTGCCTCGATCACGGCATTCAGATTGTTTTCGCTGGAGATTTGAATGGCGAATTGGTCGATGTCGCCAGCGGCGATGATGTCTCGGTAGAGCGAAACTCGCCTGGAGAGCAACTCATGACGGTTCGTTTCTTCTAGCCGCCTAAGATCGTAGGTGAGTTGCTCAATCTCAGTCTTGCGCCTCAGTCCGAGCACCTCGCTGGCATGGTTGATGGTCGATTGCTCTACTGACAATCGGACATACGGTCGCATGCGCAAGCCAAGGCTGGCGCCGACCGAAGTGTTGATTTGTGAGTTGATTTTAGATTCTGCCTTCTCTGAAGCGAAGACGTTGAATTCTCTCGCGATTTGTCGTATCTGTTCCAACAGATCGGGTCGGATCGCGTCGACGAGCGCCTGTGAGGTCGCTATACCCCGGCGCACTACCTCATGTGGCTCGCTGACACTCCACTGGAGGTCAACCTCGGCGTGGAAAGGCAACATGTTGCCGGACGGGACGTCTGCTTCGAAACTGCTCAGGTGCTGGCCTAGATCGACTTCGTATAGCCTGCGAATACGTTTCCAGAACAATTCGCCAGTCGTTGGCCGTTCTTGTGGTGAGATCACCTGATAATCACCTTTAGCGGTCAAGAAAACCAATGCCGTGTGGGCACGAATCGGAATTCTACGCTGCAAGAACTCGAAGGCGCGGATGGGGCGCTCCTGTACGATCTGGAGATCCGGCTCATTGCCTGGTACATGTGGCTCTGGTGGTGGTCTGCTCATGGCGTTCTCACTCCATTTCGTGAGTCGGCTAGGGCGTGCTTAAGAAGGTAGTCGGCCACGTCGTTCGCCAGCGGTTCCTCCCATTGTGCTCGCAGGTTATTGACCAGATGCTGGAGCCGTCGCGCACTTCCGGGATCCTCCGCCAGAAGCCGCAAGAATGCAATCAAGGAAAGTAAACAGCTGCGGTCTTTTTCTCCACAACGGATCCACGTCGTGAGCGCTTTCTGCGCGGCGCTGCGGGACCGTGCGGTGTCGAGGGCGTGCCAGAGGAGGTCAGCAAACGGCTCTGCTAACTGGGCATCCTCATCTTGCAGCGCAAGCAGCAGCGGCCAACTATCACGGCTGGCCAGCATCGGCCAGCGGTCTTGCCCAGCTCCAGACGTGAAGAATTCGATGTCGTCAAACTCGCCTACCTTGATGTTAGCGGCCTTGATGATGGCCAGTAGGGCCACGTCGCGCACGCTTTGCCGGCGTGAATCCAGCCAGTCGAACAGCCGGTGCAGCACTGTCTCAATCCCGCCAAGCGCGAGGAGTCGGGCGATGCTGTCGCTGGCGACGTTGGCGACTGGATCTCCCTCGTCCTCTCGCCAGGTGCCCAGCGCAAGTAGGTCGCCGAGTGAGTTCTCCGTACGGTCGAGGACGAGGCTACGACCGAGGGCGACCGCCGCCGTCCAACGTCGCGCTTCGTTGCCCTTATGCTTCCACCGGTCGAGCACGTACTGGACCGCGGGACGAGCCTCGGGATTGCTGGCCGCCTGATCGAGGGCTAATGCCGCGACAATACGTCGACGTGTGTCGTCCGCACTGCCCCAGCCGTCGAGCAGCTCGTGGAAAACGTCGGCGAAATCCAGCGCGCAGAGTAGCCCCGCAGCCTGAGCAGCGCGGACCCACATGTCCGGCTGTGGGCTGATGGCTAACTCGTTCAGCCATCGAAGCAAAGGTGTACGAGCATTGTGGTGTTGCCGCCATACATGCGCCAGCACCGCAACGGGCATTCGGTCGTCATTGAATGCTGCCAATTGCATGGGTACGGTGGTGTCGCCGAACGCCACGTCCTTTGGTACAAGCTGTCCGCGGCTGGTCTTGAGCCACGAGTGGTGCTCCGAGGCGAAGACCGGTCGTCCCGGCTTCCGGAGCGGGTGGCTGGTGCGGATCAGCCGATTCCCTAGCTTCTCGCCTGCTTCGGCGACGAGATGATGGGAGGTCCGATTCAGTACGGCAAGCGCGATACGGCACCGGCCGTGCTCCGCCAGCGTAGCTATTCAGCACGTTCGGGGCGGGATTGAGTGAGTGCTGAGCTGTCTGGGATGCGGCGGAGTGTCGTCTTGATCTCGACTGGCTGATGCTGATCATGTGTTGGCATGTCCGGTGGTGCGGCT
>JALZHU010000115.1 GCA_030860695.1 Actinomycetota bacterium | reverse complement strand
TGCCCTTCTTCACATCACCGGTCTCATCGACCACCAGCACCGCGCCTGGATCACCAAGGTGCTCCACGACGTAGTCACGCAGGTCATCGCGCACCCATCGGTATCCCACACCGCGCGGCTCAGCAGGTGCTGCATCCCATCCGGCGTCGCATCGCCAGCATGCTCGGCGATCGTCCAGCAATTCTTGCGTGGCAAGTCAGCCAACAACCCCAAAACAAACGCTCGAACCCGCCGCCGAGGCTCGACCCGCCCAAACCGCCCCGCCACCCGTGCGAGTAGCTCATCCAACATCGCCTGCCATTGGCCAGGCTCTACGCTATGGCCCGCGGCCACCACAAGATCGTCTGACGTCCACACAACCGACGATGATCAGGCGGTGGCCGTCCTGTGTCCAGGACCGACACGCTGCAAGATCACGATCTACGGCTGGAGTACTAGATCAGAAGCGCGGCGTGATCGATACCTTGATGGCGGTCACGCTGTTCTGGCCCGGGGCGCGGCAGTCGGTCCTTCGACCCCGCGACCGTGAAGGTTGTGCCGAAGGAATAGCACTCCGGCGCCGGTGCCCACCGTGTTTACCGACATGCTGCCGTGCAGTCCGGCCCGGCGTCTACCAAGCGCTCTGGCATTGCATCCTGAGGGTCATTCGCCTCGGCTCGCTGTAGATCACTGAGCCGACACGTCGTAGAGCAAGACGTGGCGATCAGCAGGAAGGATTACGATGTAGACCTCGATGGGGCGTTCGTCTTGGTCGAAGGTGGTTTTGAGCAAACGTCCTGTCCCAGGTTCGGGATCAGCTCGCGCAGGTGCGGGCCCGCCATGAACAACTTGCTGATGCGGTGGCGGCCGGAACGGTCAGTGTGGCCACCCTAGCCCGCGCGGAGCCCACGCTGCTCGCCGAGATCTCGAAGCTGGAGGCGCGGGAGAAGGAACTCAGCACTCCCAGCGCGCTGCGTGGCCTGATCGAACCCGGTGCCGATGTCGCACGGCGGTGGGAGACAACTCCGATGAGCACCCGGCGTCAGATCGCCCGGTTGCTGCTCACCCGGACCTCCTCGGCCAGCTACGACTACTACCCTCACCCCCGCGCGGCGGGCGTCGCCGGACACCGGCCCACGAGCGCGCCCAATGGTGGCGCGGATAACGGGGCGCCAACCGGCACAGGACTGTGCAGGGTCTATACCCACTGGCAGCGCTCCGCGGTGACCGGACGTGGGGCTGTCGTGACACCCCGGTGAATGGGGTGGATAGAGCCAAGGCCTAAGGCACCGATCGGGCGGGATTCAGTGAGGTGGCCACGAGGAAGGCGGTGGCCCCATCCAGGCGGATCGGCTGGGGCCGTTGTCGTGGTCGGGTTTTCCCTTTTCATTCTCCGCCTTGGTGGTCAGTCGAATTGTCCTTGGCTGATTGCTGCGGTGAATGCAACCTACTGGGCCGGGCTGCAGGTCAGTACTGGTCCAGTAGGGTCCTTGCTGTCGCGCACGGCGCGCCTACCGTTGTCGAGATCGGTGAATTCAACACACTGGACCTCATTCGCCGAGTATGTTGATTTTCGCCATGCGCGTGTTGTCGGCTCATGCATCACGTCTCCTCTCTATCACTCGATTCGCTCCAGGATCATGTCGAGGCTTGTTTTCTCGTCGAGAGCCTGGGCTTGGAGCTGGTCGTACACGCCAGACAATTCGCCTACGGCGTCGTGGTCGTCCACTAAGTGTGCGCCTACTGCGTATTCCTGGTAGGCGATTGGGGAGGAGATGCAGGGTCGAACTCCAGGAGGGTGAATGATCCGCTCATGCTGAGGTGGAGTCCGGCGCTGAAGGGCAGGATGGGCAGGCTCACGTGGGAGAGTTGGGCGCTGGATGCCAGGTGATGGAGCTGTGCGAGCGCCATGTCGGGTTGGGTGGATAAGCGATGTAGCGCGCCTTCAGAGATCACCGCCGCGAGGGTCAGGGGGTGGGGGCCGGTTAACCACTGCTGGCGCTGCAAGCGGGCGGCTACACGCCGTTCGATCTCCTCCTCGGAGAGCGGGTGCAGGGTATGGAGTGCCCGCGCGTAGTCCTCGGTCTGGAATAAGCCGGGCACCAGCTCAAGGCTGAAGGTTTTGGCCTTCAGTGCATCAGTCTCGTATCCGACGTAGGCCTTGAGCCATTGCGGCAGTCGATAGGTGGTCCACCAGCCTGGTTTTTTCGCATCCTTGCGGAGCTCATTGAGCACGTCGAACTTCTCCAGAGCGCCACATTCTCGCAAGATCGTTTCGAGTACGGGCTGGGAGGGCAGGTTGCGGCCCGACTCGAAGGCACCGATTGCGCTCCGCGACAAGTCCAGCCTTTCGGCGAGGGCTTCCATGGTCAGGTTTGCCTGTTCGCGCACTGGGTCGCCAGGCACTGGTCCATCTCCGGGCGCTGAACACCGCGGTGGCAATGTCGCCGAGCTCGAAGGCGCCCTGGGCGAAGCATTCGCCCAGCACCCCGACGCGGCGATCATCACCAGCTTCCCGGGATTGGGCACCGTGCTCGGCGCTCGCATCCTCGGCGAGATTGGCGACGACCGGGCCCGCTTCGCCGACGCCAAAGCGCTCAAAGCCTTCGCCGGCACCGCGCCGGTCACCCGCGCCCTGCGGACTCAAACGCTCGGTCACCATGCGCGTCGTGCGCAACCGCCGACTCTGCCACGCCGGCTATCTCTGGGCGCTGCCCCTGCTCGTCCACTCGCCCGGAGCCCGCACCCACTACGACCGACGCCGCCAACAAGGCGACACCTACAGCGCCGCCGCCCGCCACCTCGCCAACCACTTCTTCGGGATCTTGTACCACTGCCTTCAGAAACGCCTCAGCTACGACGAAGCCAAGGCCTTACCACCCGACATCAAGATCGCGACTTGACATCTACCGCACGTGCGATGTCTTCGTCGCGGCCATTACGAACTGGCCACCGACGTCAATCCCCGGCATCGGCTCACGACTGCCTTCGCCGAACTTGCACTTGTCGTCTGATCTGGGCACGACCCACGGTGACGCCATGTAGCCCTCCCCACCAAAGCAACAGGGCGAGTGAGACGGGATGGAGCTGCCCAACCCTCCGGCGAGTTGAGGGTTGGTCGGTGAGGCGCACGTGCTGCTCGGGTTATTGGCGCACTCGGGCCGGTGGCGCGGCTGGATCACCGAAGCCGAAGACCAATCGCATCTGATAGAGGGCTTGGACCAGGTCGCCCGCCGGTTGGGTGGGCTGACCCGCCGCTGGCGGTTCGATCAGATGGCCACCGTCTGTCACCCCGGGTCCAGGCGGACCCGCGGGCTGACCTCCTGACGCACTCCGATCACAACGGCAGGGCACATGCACGCTGCCCAGGCTTGTCAGTCATCCCGGTGCTCCACCAACTCCCGGCTACCCACCATCACACACCTCGAACCAACCACCATTTCCCTCAACCGGGCCTGCTCGAGACGGAACCCAGCAACGATCTCTTTCACGGGCCCGAAGCCCACCCGAAAACCGCCATAGCCAGGGACCTCTCCCGAGGTCACCGTACGTGATCACCACCCGTCGCCAGGAGGCCCCTAAGTGATAAAGCCGCATAACTGAACAGGCCACCAACCGCCTTGAGCGCGGCTGTTTGCCCGGCATCGTCAACTTGGTAGGGCCGTGCGGTGCCTGGGAGGATCGACTGGCTGATCGGGGCGTGGGGAGGACTGGGGCAGGTGGAGACCGTTGCGCCGTTGTACAAGGGTTTCCGCTTCCCGGTGGAGATCATCAGCCATTGCGTGTGGCTCTACCACCGGTTCCCGCTCAGCTTCCGCGAGGTGCAGGAGATGATGCTGCAGCGTGGGGTTGTGGTCTCCCACGAAACGGTGCGCCAATGGTGTGCCAAGTTCGGGCAGACCTACGCCAACGGGCTGCGTCGGCGCCGTCCTCGCCCTGGGGACAAATGGCATCTCGACGAGGTGTTCATCAAGATCGGTGGGAAGACCCACTATCTGTGGCGGGCGGTGGACCAGCACGGGGAATGTCCTGGACATCCTGGTCACCTCCCGGCGGGACGCGAAGGCCGCGACGAGGTTCTTTCGCAAGCTGCTCACGGGACTGAAGTACGTGCCCCGGGTGGTGATCATTGACAAGCTGGCTAACTACGGCGTGGCTCACCGGCGGCTGATCCCGGGGGTGGAGCACCGCCGCTCGAAGTATCTGAACAACCGGGCGGAGAATTCCCACCAACCGGCCCGAGTACGCGAACGAGCGATGAATAAGTTCACCTCGCCCGGTGGCGCGCAACGGTTCCTCTCCGCATTCAGTGCGATATCGCCACACTTTCGGCCACCGCGTCACCGGCTCCGCGCCGATGCCTACCGCCACGTGATGGCCGACCGCTTCAGTACCTGGAACGAAGTCACCGGCCTGACCGCGGCCGCCTGAACCACCCAAGACCGGACCGACTATCCCGCCTCAATCAGCCCTGGGTGATCTCCTCGGCCCGTTCAACCGAACAAGTTGACGATGCCTTCGGGCGAGCGCGGCGAACACTGCGCGATCCGCCCAGTCCAGGCGCGGCTTCGGGTTGGCTCTACGCAGCACGGCGACTTCATGACGCAGCACCAGGAGCTCGACGTCCTTGGACGTCGACGAACGAGTGAGCAACACCAGCAGGTTCACCAGCTGACAGAAGATCAGATAGAGCAGGCGCAAGGACACGGCTCACGATCATGCCCTGCTGACCGGCCACACCAATTAGCCAGGTCAGCGACGCAGGCCGACTTCTGGAACCCCACACGGCGAGTTGGTGGCGCAGGAGCAGGATCTCGATCTCGTTTGTGGTGTCGGATCGGGCGCGTAGCACCATCCAGCCCACGAGCTTGGAGAACATCAAGTAGATCAACCGAAGCGCCACCGGCGGATCATGCCAGCCTCCCGCCGCGACCAAGCAGTAGGTCACCGGCTGCGTGCGCAGTTTCGGGCACCCACAGGGTTCGTGGTCGTGCCCAGCAGGTGCACGAACCTGCTGGGCGCCTCCAGCACGAAGAACACGCAGATCTGCTGGAGGGGGAACGCGCAGTCCACGGGGAAAAAGTCGCACGCCAGCATGGTCGACGCCCGAGTGCGCAGAACTGACGCTAGGTGGTGTCGGTGTCCCGGATCGGCGCTGGAGCCATGCGCACTCGCTGCAGGACGCGGCGGATCGTCGACGCCCCGACGCGGTGGCCGACTTTGAGCAGTTCACCCTGGATCCTGCGGTATCCCCAGGTGGGATTGTCCGTGGCCAGGCGCTCGATCAGCACGCCCCACCGCGTCCTGTAGAGGTGGACGGCCAAGGCGGTGTGGATACGTCCATTTCGTGGTGACCAGGCGACGATGCCAACGCAGGATCGTGCCCGGCGTGACCAAGCGATGCTTCCACAATATCCGCGGCAATCCGCAGACCAGTGCAGCGAACATTGCTCGATCCGCCCAGTCCAGGCGAGGCTTCGGGTTGGCTTTGCGCAACACCGCGACTTCGTGACCAAGCACCAGCAGTTCAACGTCCTTGAACGCCGACAAGCGGCCGACCAACAACAGCAGGTTCACAAGCTGAAGGAAGGTCAGATAGACCAAACGCAACGACACGGCTCACGATCATGCCCTGCCGGCCGAGCCCACCGATCACCCAGGTCAGATACCCAGGCCGACTTCTGGAACCCCACAGGCTCTACGCTATGCCCCGCGGCCACCGCAAGATCGTCTGACGTCGACACAACCGAGGATGATCACGCGGTGGCCGTCCTATGTCCGGGACCAACACTCCGCAAGATCACAATCTACGGCTGGAGTATTAGGCCGCCGGGACCGATCACGCAGGCTTTCTAAGCCCTCGGTGCGTATAGATGCGAGGATAATCGGTTCAGATCAAAGTTAAAGCGTTTAATTAGGTGTGGTGACGCGGAGGGCGAAGAGAGTGGGCCACAATTTGCCGGTGACAAAGATGCGGTCAGTGGTTGGGTCGTAGGCGATGCCGTTGAGGACGGCTTCGTTAAGGAGCATGTCCGCGACGCGCCTGTCGACCGGGTGACCGCCCAGCGCTGAGACGGGCCGGATCTGGCCAGGCGGGAGGATACCCTGGAGATCAATGTAAGAGGTGACGATCCCAGTGTGGGGATCGATGCAGGCGATGATGTCGCGGTGCCAAACGTTGGCCCAGATTTGACCGCGAATGTATTCCAGCTCGTTGAGCTTTGTCAGCGGCTGCCATCCATGGTGACCGTCAGCGTACGGGTCTGCCAGTAGCTGATCAGGTCCAGGAAACGTAAGGTAGCGCTACCGTCACTGCTGATCAACTGGTGGCCGTCATAGGTCAGCCCCCAGCCCTCGGCGGGGTAGGGAAACTGTTCCACCAGAGCCAAGCTGGTGCGGTCATAGACGTATCCGCGATGGCCTTGCCAGGTCAACTGCACCAACCGGTTACCTACTGCGGTCAGCCCCTCGCCGAAGTCTGACTTAACTAGCGGATGGGACTGGATCACTTTGCCGGAGGAAAGATCGACCCGGCGCAGCGCGGAGAGCCCGTTCAAGCCGGTGCTTTCATACATTTGCCCGTCCACCCAGACCAGTCCCTGGGTGAAGGCGGCCGGGTCATGCGGGTAGCTGGCCAAAATCTGGTAAGAGGCTCGCTGCGCCCGCGGGGTGGTCGTTCCTGAAGAGCTGGTGCTGCAAGAGGCTAGGACACAGGCCAGCGCCACCAACAGCCCGACCACCGCAATCACTCGTGCGTGCGCTGCACACCGACTGCTGAACACCCTAGGCCGCCGTCGAAAATTTCGTGCGATTCTGTCCACCACGCGCCTCCTCCTGCTGTCCCCGCGGCCGTCCATCAGCTGTCCTGTGCGATATAGAAACAGATCGGCGGCGCATCCAGCATCTGATCCGTCCACCGAAGCCGGCCAGCCTCGGGCGCGGCCCGGTTATCCGCCCCCGACAAGGGCAATCGCCTGGGCTACGGGCGGAATCGGCGGCCGGCGTCCACTGTCACCGCCTACCGAGCCCGCGCTCGCTCATTAGGTTTACGACGCAAGTTTAGTAGCAGTCGCACGAAACGGGCACCGACGGCTGACAAAGACGACACGCGGATTTCTTCCTCGGCGACCAAACACATCCAGATAGCCCAAAATGACCACAGGAGACGAGCGTTTGCAGTTCGCGAAAGCCACAGGTAATCGATGCTATCCACGAACAACTACGACCACGGCCCCAATCCGGCCCCAATCCGCCATCGACCGCCTGCAGTCCACCGCCTTCGAATTCGTCATCGAAGGTGATAGCTGCCGGCAGCGACAAAAACCCACCCTCGCTGCCCTCGCCGAGCGCCAACGCGACGGCAAACATTGACGATTCCCCAGCACTGCACCACGATCACAACGGCCCACGACCATTGAAGTGGTCCCATGCTCATGGCAAACCGGTGTCCCTTCACGCTGGCAAGCGATAGGCAGCCACCCCCTGCTGCAATCAGGTACTCCCTATGCTCTGAAGTTGAACAGTGCCTTGGGGTAGCACCTGCACGGGCGGCACGGGCGAACCCGAAGTGGAGCCCAAAAGGTCCGGAATTAGTGGCCCCTTCTCCTGAGCGGCCGCGACGCCAACGCCAGTCAAGAGGAGTCCGCCGACTACGCCTGCGGTGGCCAGAGAACGTATGATGACCTGTCGCATGATATCCCCTCATGTAGTGTTGCCCGCCATTCCAGATGACGACGTCTCGACACTGGCGGTGCAGACGAACTGTGGATAACTCAGGGTGCCTGGACCGTCCGCCGGCGACATAACCATGACGACGAACAGGTGTGTCGGCGCCTGGCCGGTGTGGCTTACCGAGGGCAAGCCGACCCGTACCGGAGGCGCCCCCAGGGCGCCGAGGAGCGGAAGCGGCGCGGCAGCCCCTCCCAGCCCCGGCGCCCCAACTCTTCCGCGGCGCGTACACGACGCTGGTGGGTGGTAACGCCATCATGTCGACCGCGACGCCACCGTGACGACGACCCTCGCCGTCAGATCTGCACCGCGGATGGCGTCGCCATGTGCAAAACGAACGGCGGCCAACACATGTAGAAGCGGTGCTCGTTGACAATCTCCCGAGAGCTACGTTAGCGGCGGCAAACATGGCACCAGCCACTTCCACCACCCGCCCCCCGTTGAGTGGACACATAAATGCTAAGCGGCGACCCACAACGAACACTTTCAGTGACCAGTAGAATGCTATCAGCATCTTTATCCAGCGGGTATCACCCCGACCGAACCGATTGTGGTCATTTCACAAATGAACCAATCTGGTACTTTCAGTACTAGTCCTAGTGTCATCACCGCCGAGTCCCTACCCGGGTAGCAACCGGGGGTAGGTGTTAGGTGCTGATGCAGAGGGGTGGCCAGGTCGCAGCCACCCCCTGCTGCAATCAACTGCTGAAGAACCCCTACAGTTGACCAGAGCCCTGGAAGGACGGTGGCGTCACCTCCGGCACGGTCGGTAGCACCACTTCCGGTACCACTATCTCCGGGGCGGCCGGAATTGGTACCTCTGGCACCTGAGCGGCCGCGACGCCAACGCCGGTCAAGAGGAGTCCGCCGACTACGCCGGCGGTGGCCAGGGAACGGATGATGACTTGTCGCATGATATCCCCTCATGTAGAAGCGGTGCTCGTTGACGGTCTTCCGAGGGCTACGTTAGCGGCGGCAAACATGGCACCAGCCACTTCCGTCCATCCGCCCCCGTTGAGTGGACCCATAAATGCTAAGCGGCGACCCACAACGAACACTCTCAGTGACCAGTAGAATGCTATCAGCATCTTTATTCAGCGGGCATCACCCCAACCGAACCGATTGTGACCATTTCACTAATGAACCAATCTGGTACTTTCAATACTGGTCCCTATCAGTAGATCAACTCGAGTTGTAAGTGAGTGTAGGGAGAGGGACTCGTGTCATCTGCGCGGTAGCCCCCTGCTGGCCTACCGTTTACGGTCTGCCGAGGAGACGTAGGCCCCAGGGTCATCCCTCAAGCGGCAGAACTGGTCAAAGCGTGGTTTGTAGTTGTGTGCCTGTTTTCTGGTCGGTTCCGGCATGTTTTGGGCGTGCGGCATCCGCAGCCGGGGTCCAGGCGCAGCGCCCGCAGCGCAGCGAGGACGAACGGCCTGGAGGCTGGCGAGAATGGCGCGATACGGCACTGTTGCAAAGGCGAGAGGCGTCGTTGCGATGCACCAACGTGGGGAGCCAGGCCCCTCAGGCACCTTGAAGAACCGTACCAAACCGGACATTCGAAGGCCCGCTGCGTGGCCCGGAGTCCGCCTCGGTGGTGGCCCCGCCGTATGTGTGGTCAAGAGTGTGGTCGAGGTCGGCTCTGCGGGCCGGGCAGCGGCAGCCCATATATACACACGACCGATCTCGGATCTGGACATGGCGGCGCAGCACCACCCCGGCGAACCGGGCGGTCGAGGCCTGAGCGCTCGGGGCGCGCCAGCTACATTGGGTGTACTGGGTGGCGATGTCGGCAGTCAAGCCTTGTTCATAAACCACGGCGTGACCTGGCAAGGCGTGACTTGGACAGCAATCCCCGAGAGCAGCGCACCGTAAGTCGCGCTCGGAGTCGTGCTCCGCAGGGAGGACGATGGGCGACCCTGATCAACGGCATGCCCGGCGAACGAACCTTCCCCGGCCGCGACAAGGCCGCACTGGTCCGGATCGGTCTTTGCTGTCTCGGATGGCACGGCCACCGCCGGCCAGTTCAGCCACTTCAATGCAGGCGTTGCGGGCCCCGCTCCGACTCGAACTCAAGAAGGTGCCGCGTAGAGCTGACGCCCCTATGTCATGCCGCTGCTATCGCGGGCTATTCGCGAGCGGATCATGTCCGCCCGTTTCCAGCTCCCGCATCATCGCCTCATACAACGGCGAGTCGTCGAACGGCTGCATCTGGCCAATGGTGTAGAAACCCCAAGATATATAAGCGGTATAAGCCGCTGTGTTCTCGGCTCGCACTAGCAAGGTCACCCGTTCCACGGGCAGACCTTCCAGCAAGGCGTTACTGAGGGCTTTGGCGTAACCTCGGCGACGCCAGACTGGGCGCACCATCAGCTCATTGATACCGAACGTCCGTGTGCCGGTTTCACGCAGCAAGTCAGGGTCAACGTCACCCTTAAAGCCCCGCCACCAGCCCGAATTTGCGGGCAAGACAGACCCGAGCGTAAAGCCAACAAGTTCGTCCTTGACTCGGCCGGTCACCAGCCGAAAGCCGTCACGTGAGCTACCCCGTTCTAACCGCTCCCAGAAGCGGGCTGGATAGAAGAACGGATCGCTGAGCCGCTCGGCATACACCTCTTGGTAAACGGTAAGCAACTCATCTTTTTGTTCCCGTAGGCCCTGGCCATCATGGCGCTGAATGGTCAGCTCATCGGGTGTGGTGCTCATTGGTTCACAGCCTGGTAGCGAACGAGAAAACGCTCAACCGCGTCAACCTTGGAGTACGCGATAAGCCGCTTGGCAATGGCGTCAAGCTCAGCCGAGACCCGCCAACTGACTACCTCGCCCGTCAGATCATCGAGAGCACTGTGAGCTGCTTCGGCCGCACCGTCAACGGCTCCTTTATCTAAGCGGGCACGGGCCAGCCGGACACGCCACCCCGCTAGGTTCCGGGCAAACTGCGTGGCGTAGCCAGCGATGGTTTGTTCCAGCAAGCGTTCAGCGTGCGACGGACGCTGTAGCTCAATGGCACACGTCGCCTCGATACCATCGATCTCCCTTGGACTGAGAAATGCCGACCATTCCTCATTGGCAGCCTCGTTGTCTCGCTCCAACACACGCCGGGCGTTGCTAATTGCGTGGTCAGCGTCACGGGCGTTTCCCATGAGAGAATTGCCGATGGCTAGGCGCAACTGCGGGATAGTCGCAAGCCATAGAGTGGAACCATGCCCGGTCGCGGCATGCTCAGCGCCTGCCGCATACCGCAATGCCTCACGTGGTCGCGCGAGCACGTTGCTCTGGTACGCCAGATTCGCCAAAGCGCGTGTCTCGATCTGCGCGTCATTGGCTTGGCGGCTCATGGCCAGGGCCTCACCGAAGCAGCTCCGTGCGACCTCGTGCTGGCCAGCGTCGAGCGCCAACCATCCGGCGCATATCTGGAGTTGGCCGGTGGCGGTGAGCAAGTGCTGGCCCACAGTGTCGGTGTAGCGGCCGTACTCAAGAAGTTGCATGCCGTCACGGGCCTCGGCCAAAGCTGCTTGCCAGAGCGTGTCACCGCCATGTAGCTGGTCAAGGCTGTGCAGTCGGGCGGCGGAATGTTGCAAACGTTTCACGTCAGCCATGCCAACGGCGGTGCCCGCGCTGGTGCTCAGGCTGGCTGCTGCCGTTGCAGCCAGGCCCCACTTCGTCAGCGTCCGGCGCTTTATGTCCTCCAACGCTACCGCCTGACTTTTGGATGGTGGGTAGGCCGCTGGTTGGGTTTGGTCGTCTATCAGTAGTGCCTTGAGCTGGTCACGACTGATCTCCAAGACATGCGCCAGCTTCGGCCAGAGGTAAGGCAGGGGCGCATGCCGACCTGCCTCCCAGCGAATGACGGTCGAGCGCTCGACATGCAGCACGGCGGCCAGTTGTTCTTGGGTGTAGCCAGTGGTCTTGCGCGCTGCGGCCAGTGCTGCGCGACGCTTCGTCACCATACGTCCACCTCTTGTTACCAGGGGAGGGTCACACCGTAGCACTCTAAGAACTGTTCTCACAGCTAGAGCGGCGTAGTGCCACGTTACCGATGCCAGACTTCCCCGTTCCTGCTCTGGCCGTCGTCACCCAATGTGACCAGGCTTGTGGATCAAGGCACTTGGGCACTCGGTGCCGTCCACGACAGCCAACAGCGGAGAGTGCGGAAAGACTGAGTGTTGTCCCGGAGGAACCACTAATGGCAGGCAGGTACAGGATCAGGGTCGTGCAGGGCACCTCGCGGCACCGGGCTGTCGAAGTGGTCGATGCCGCACGCTCACCGCGCACTTCTTAACCATGGACACGCTGGCCACTGGCCGTCTGCCCCAGGGCCCATGCGGTCGGTGCCTGCGTGACAGATCACCCTCGATGAGACAAGCCGCGAACCAGCTTTTCGACGCACACAGGGCGAGTGGTTGTGATGAGGCATTTCAACTGGATCTTGCGTCGGTCAGCGTCGGCTCACGCGATCCCCGCACAGCGACTCCTCACCATCGAGATCACAGACCGCTGCACCGACGTGGCGCACCGGGTGACTGACGACGCCTTTGCCGAAGGCAAGCGTGCTGGCGGGAGCTACATGGCCATCTATGGCACAGAAGTACTGCCGGCAAGTCTGTGTGCACCGCCGCGCAGTCACTGCCCAGTTTGCGAGCGGGGTGTCTGACGATGGCTTGGTATCTGCGCACGTTGGACGGCCGCGATACATACTTCGGCGCGCTTAATCGAGGCACCGTTAACGCAGCATGCGGCATCCGGTTCCGGCCACACACGGTGGCGTTCGGTCGTAAGGAACTACTCGGTCAGCCGCTCGACCCTGGCCAGGTTTGCCTAACGTGCAAGAGCATATTGCGCGGAAAGGAATCCTCAACCGCGGGATAACGCACTCACGCGGAGAAACGGCGGCACTCGTGGAGCCTGACAGCTCGGATTTGATGATCGCCAAGCGGCTGCTCGATCATGCCAAGCTGTGTGGCTTTGAGTTCCAGCGGGTGGCGTCGGGCGAGGATGCGCCGCTAGTGGGACACCGGGTAACCGATAACTGGGAAGACGAGATTCGCCTCGATGGATTCAGCCGCGACTGCTTTGCCCGGCGAAAATGGAGATCGTCGCTGATCGTTCCGAAAACGTCCTGGTGGAACGCCGGGTGGACGGTAGTGCGCTCAAGGTGCTCAACGAGGTACTGACCTGGGAGCCGGAACTGTGACCGCAACGCAGATGAGTTGGGGGCTATGCGCCCGACGCCGCCTAACCGAGAAGTGCCGCACTGGCTCACCGCTGAAAAGAAAACCTGAACGATTCATGGCTGGATTAGTCGAGATCACGCTGGCTGGTATGCTGGTCACTGACCCAGAATTGAGCGTCAGCCCCACCGGTGCCGCTGTCGCGCGCTTCACGGTAGTGGCCGACGACAGCCGCTATGACCCGGTCACCGGGCAGTGGGTGAACAAGGGTGCGACGTTTCTGCGCTGCTCGATCGGGGACCAGGCTGCGAAGAACGTCGCCGAATCCCTCACCATGGGCGCGCGAGTGCTAGTCACCGGCGTGTTGCGGCAGCGCGAATGGGAAACCACCAACGGCGACAAGCGCTACGCCTACGAAGTCGATGCCACCGACGTCGGCGCCTCACTTACGTGGGCCACGGTGACGGTCACCCCGGCGCCCCCGACTTCACCAGCGGGGACTAACCCCGCCCGAGTTCGCCTCGCCCGGCGGTGCCGCTCACCCATGACAGCCGCCGGGCGAGGTCATCACCCGTCACCACCTATGACAAGAGACTCTCACCGACCATCAAAAGGCCACCGGGACGCGACTCGGGGACCAGGACGACGTTTCCACAGTTGAGGTGGCGTGTGCGGTGCCCACCTCCGCGGATAGCGTCAACCAAGGCCCGTCGACTTGGCTAGAGCAGCGCCGAGGACATCGACGAGCACGTCTCGGGTCATTCCGCCGACGCCCTTGAGCCCGGCTTGCAGCTTGGATCGCTTCTCCGGCTCTGGCTCGTGTTCGGCGCCTTCGGCGAGCACAGCCAGGATCCGGTCAGCGAGCAGCTCGGCGTTGTCCGGCCAGGCACCCACCGCGCGCAGCGCGCGCTCGGTGACGCCCTTGATCCTGAGGATATGCACGCGGCTGTCGCCCATTGTCGGTCCGCTAGTCACGGCCTCGATGTAGCCGTGGGTATTCAAGCGGCGCAGTGAGTGCCGCACAGCGTCGTGCTGCTCAGCGGCGAAAGCTCCTAGTACCAACTCCGGTTCGAGGTGTTCGCCGGTGCTCTCGGACAGCCCGACGACCTTCTGCAGCACGGCATGGTCGCCGCTCCACATCTCATCCACCTGAAACCTTCCCAACGTCGACCGGAACAGGGCCGCCACCGTGCCACACTCGGCGCCGTGATCCCAACGGCGCTGCTGCCACCGGTGGACTCGGTCGCGAACTGGTCTGCGAATACCCACGCTTTGCTCCGGCAGATTCGGCCTGTGTCCAGCGCGGTGAACACCGCAGGCACCCGCAGCACCAGGGTTTCGGCGAAGTCATGTTCTCGGTCGGCGGCGCCGCGGGTCCAGGCCAACGCAGCGCGAGTCTCATCCGCAGCGTAGGGCGGCGACTCCGACAGCCGGGCCACTTGGCCAGGACCGGCGTCCGGATCACACAACCCAACCTCGACCATCGTGGCCAGCAATTGGGCCTGCTCATGGGACAACTGCCGGGCCCGGGCACGCAATACCTCTACCGCATCCACACCGGTCAATGCATGAATGTCGATCCCAGCCAGCAGCGCGCCCAACTCCGAAATGGGCACCATCTCGGCCAAGCCCTCGGGAATCAGCTGCCGCACCGTCACAACGACGATGCTATGAACCAGGTCTGACAGTTTCGGCCGCCGACCGGGCAGCCGGGAGAGAATTCCTCCGACCACCTGATGAGCATGAGCAGGGGGTCGTGGCGTCGCAGGTTGTTTCTATTTCAGTGTCAGGTGCAGGACAGGGCAGCGTTTTGCTTCGGATCGAGGCGAGGCGACTCAGCCGACCGCCACGCCCAGCAAAGCGCCCACCCCGTAGGTCACCGTGGCGGCGGCCAGTCCGAGCAGCATCTGCCGCAAACCGGACCGTAGCGGGCCACGACCGGTGAATAGGGTGGTCGCCGCGCCTAGGGCGAACAGACCGATGCCGCCTGCCACGGCTGCGGCCAGCGCCCCGGCTGGGCCGTCCAGCCAGACGAACGGCAGCACGGGCACCAGCGCGCCGGCGGCGAAGAGGAGGAACGACGCCAGCGCCGCGGCCCAAGGGTTGCCGCCGCGCTCGTCCGGGTCAAGGCCCAGCTCCTCACGGGCCATCACGTCCAGCGCGTTGTCCGGGTCGTCCAGCAGACGCTTGGCCACCGCCATCGCCTCCTCCTCGGGCAGCCCGCGCGCCTGGTAGATCAGCCGCAGCTCCTCGACCTCCTCGTCCGGCAGTGCCGCGATCTCGTCGGCCTCGATTCGAAGCTGTCGCTCGACGACTTCGCGGGAGCTCTGCACGGAGACCCATTCACCGAGCGCCATCGAGAACGCACCGGCCAGCAACCCGGCTAGCCCGACGACCAGCACAGTGGCACCGGCGAGCCCGCTGCCAGCCACTCCGGTGACCAGGCTGAGGTTCGACAGCAGCCCGTCGTTGGCCCCGAGCACCGCGGCTCGCACGGCGTTGCCTCCCGGCGTGCGGTGCCGGCCCTCCAGCCGGTTCAGCGAGGCGCCGGGGACCCCGCCGCGGATCTGGCCGAGCAGGAAGGCATGGGAGCGTTCGTCCACCGGCAGGGACGTGTCGGCTGCCTCTGCCTGGTCGTCGTACATCGTCTGGCCTAGCCGCTCGGCGCGGGCGACGGTCGGGACCACCACCGCGGCGCCGTAACGCCGGGCCAGCAGGGCGAGCACACGGGCCCGCAC
>JALZHU010000394.1 GCA_030860695.1 Actinomycetota bacterium | reverse complement strand
ACACACCCGGTAGTGACCTTCGCACCCGCGCCATCGTCGTGACCGCCATCTGACACGATCGCAGCCACCCGCCGAAGCTGCTCTAGCAGATCAAAGCGGTTCGAATAACGTACCACCACCCCGACGATGATCACGTTTCTGTCGATAATGGCTACAACCATCGACTGCTCACTGTCCTGGAGTGCCGGTCACTCCCGTCGTGACGTTCGCTTTGATCACGTTGGTAACCAATTCTGGAGGCTCTTCAAAATAGTCCATTGCGATAATTCCAATGCGTCCTGGTGGAGATTCGGCAAGATAGTCGTTGAGACGTGGATTTATTTTATTTGAGTAGCCGCGTGCCGTCAGTCCAACGGCGCTGGAAAAAGTAATGTACAACTCATTTGGATCGCCGCTTCTGGCCTTTTCTATGTGGTCAACGACGTAGTCGAACTTGTCATCAGCTCCAGGATTCTGATAGCGATCTTCAATATCATAGAATGGGGTGGCTGCGCTTCTGAAGCACTGGTCTTCTGGCCAGCAGGAAAGATCAAATCCAACGTCTTGGCTACCTTCGAATCTGCGTAACAAGACGATCTTACCGCGAACATCTCCCAACTTTGTTTCAGGTGTGAGTGCAGGACTGGCGGCCACAGAATTGCTACCGCTAGCAGGCTGAGTGGCGATGAAATTGTAGAATAGTGGGATGTCCTCGATACACTCCCATGTTTTTGCATTGAATGTGTCTTCAAACGAGCGGGTATTTTTGCCAAGGGTCGCCGTGGCTGCTATGGGTAATTTGCAAGCAATTTGAGAAGGGGCGAACTTGCCGAGCACGTCATCAACGCGACTCTCGTCATCTACTGACATCAAAATAGTTTCAGAAGGGTGCCGCCTAAGGAAGTTGAAACAAATGGTCAGAATATCCACATAGCTTTTTTCCGTGCATATAACATCGTGGTGTACACACAGGTTATCCTGGTAATGTGTGAATCTGATGTCGAGAAAGCGTATTCCCGCATTCAACTGGTCGGGCAGATCCAGCTTTTGAGTCTTTCCGACTCCGAGTACGCCATGGACGCAGCAAGAGTTATGCGTCCCAGGAATGCTCAGAGTCATCACTGAAACATCATCGGGAATGTAACGCATCCAAGAAGTGTGAGTAATGAACTCGTCCATCATGCCCTTCCCGGTGAATTTGGGGCCCATCTGTGGACACCGCGAGGTTTTTCGAGGGTAGCCGCGCCACGGCACGGCACGGTGCGCTGTATCCGGGCCGGGTGCTTATCGAGGGTGGGTGCAGGGCCGGGGCTCGGTGGTCACGGTGAGGTCTCAAGGTAATGCGACTTCGTGGCTCACAATTTTGTCACTTGGACGCCCCTCCTGCACCGTGGCACTCGCCGTGACATCTCGAACACTTCGACTTCCAGCGTCGCTTGACGATTGGCTGGATTAACGGTGAGTGCGAGATTCACCGGTCCGTGAGTGTAGTTCTTCTCGATGAGGTCGGATTCCTCAGCGTGAGTTACTTCTCCCCCCAGTTCCGTCGGCCCGCGACCGGTAGCCCAGCGCTACAGGCAGGTCTATCAGGACTCACCCCTCAACATCCGTACCCGGTACCCGAGCCCAGGCGTCGCCGTCAACCATCACCCGCACGATACCCCCGGTGCAGCCGACAAGCCGAGTGAACCGACCCTGCTAGGTCCAGGTGTGTAGCAACCGGATAGCAACCGTCCCTAACTTCGATCATCCCTAGCCGCCCGCGCCCAAAGGATCCTGCCTGGGCAGCGACTCGAAACACACTGCCGCTGGCCCTGGGATCAAACTCCTCGACCCCCTCTCTTGGACCGCTTGCACCGCCTGAGCGAGCCATTCCAACAGGTCAGCGCGGTTCGAGTAAGCGCGCACCAGGTGCACCCCAGTGATCTACTCGAACTATGCCTACTGTCGTATGCGGCGAGGGCGTCGGTGTACGCCGTGCTGATGCAGCAGTCGCTTGACGCTGCTTAGGCTGACACCGAACTTCTCGGCTACCTGCTTGGCTGTGATGCCCGACAGGTAGAGGCCGATCATGGTGTGAGCATCTTCCGGAGAGAAACGATCACGCAGACGCCGAGAGCGGATCACGCACTCGGTGGTGACCTTGGCACCCGTGCCGTTGTCTTGACCGCCATCTGACAAGATCGCAGCTACCTTGCGGAGCTGTTCCAGCAGTTCAGGGCGGTTCGAATAATGTCCCGCCACCCCGACAGACCTGTTAAGGATCTGTTTCGACAGGTCAGCGCGGGTTCGAATAAGCGCGTGCCAGGTTGTTCGCAGGTGGGTCCTTGGCAAGTCAATTACGCAGCTGCTGCGCTGGCGAGTCTTTGAGTAGGGTGGGAAGCTGGCGCGGTAGTCGTCGACTCCGTTTCCAGCTTCCCCCGTCAAGTGAAGTAGGCCGCCGGCGAGGTGCCCGTGGTTCGGGTCCTTTTCCGTCGGCCCCTTCCCGAACCCGTCGGACGAGTTTCCCCGTAACGGGCTCTCCAGTGGTTATTTCCGGGTGGTAGTTGTGATTCGTCCGGCGTGGATGTCTTGGTGACATGTTTGGCAGACCACGAGGTTCTTGCGTTTGCGCATGGCCATCAGATGCATCCACGATGGCCGTTGTGGCCGTCCTGGCTTGTTGAGATCGGCGAGTTTTTGGATGTGATGGACTTGTAGTCCTGTCCTTTCCTCGCAGAGTTCACACCGTCCGGCGAGGAGCCGACGGATCAGCTCGTTGCGTTTGACGGTGGCCATGATCGGCTTGATGTCGGTCATGATGGCGGTGCGCTTGCGGATGAGCGGGATCCCACCGAAGCAGGCGACCAGCGGTTTTCTACCTTGATCGCGGTGCATGGTGACCTGGAAACAGGTCCTGGATCCGTGTGCGGTGTCGATGCTCGCTTTGTAGGTGCGGGCCATCTTCGCCACGGTGGACTGATGTTTCCCGGCCAGGGTCTTGAGCATGGATGTCTCCATGACCCAACGCAGCTTTCCCAGGCGGAATACATCCTGGGCGAGAAGGTAGTACTGGACGAACCCGCGATATTCCGATCCGTACTTGGCAACGATTGTGTAATCCTCGTCGTGCAGTAGTGGGCCACGTTGTGCGGGTTTTCCTTTGCTTATGTAGCGGGCGCATCGTTCCCGGATGACATCCCGTGGCACGAACAGGCCGATGGCGCCGTTGACCGCCCGGCGGTTGCGGGTGATCTTTGTATCAGCGTGCTGCGTCCTGATCTCGTAGCCGAGGAACCGCGCCGCCTGGCTGGTGGCGTGAGTGATCAAAGTCTTGGGTTCGGACAGGTCCAGCTTGAGCTCATCGCGCAAGAACTCGCCGATCTTCGACTTGATCTGTTCGGCTTCGCGCCTCGGGCCGGCGAACCCCAGGAGAAAATCGTCGCAGTACCGCACATATTGAAGCCGCCGATAACCGGGATCGTCAGGGTCCTGGCTCGGCAGACGACGGCGCACCCGGCGAAGCGTTCGCACCGTATCCCGGTCTCCGTGCCGTATGGCCTTCGCGATCTGGTTCTCAACGCGCTGATATCTGGGTTCTGATCGACGCTTCTCACCCCGGGTGTACTCCGGTATCAATCGTTGTTCAACAAATTGATCAAACCGGTGCAGATAAATGTCGGCATGGGGCGATCCCGGCGACCTTCGGTGGGATCCGCGCCCCGTCGACGCTGGGGTCGTTTTTGCGGGCTTTCACCCACGCCACCGTGCGCCAGCTCGCCGCGGTGCATCGCCGGGTGCTGGCTCGGTTGGCGGCGCAGACTCCGCTGCTGCCCGGCGCGCAGACGCTGGCTTTCATCGATGTCGACTCGGTGCAGCGACGGGTGTATGGGGCCACCAAGCAGGGTGCGGCGTTCGGGCACGCCAAGGTCGCTCGAAGTCGCTGCTGGTGCGCGGCCTTAACGCCTTAGCTGCCACGGTGTCGACAC
>JALZHU010000393.1 GCA_030860695.1 Actinomycetota bacterium | reverse complement strand
TTATTAGGGCGCCAATAGCCCTGCTAAGTCTCCATGTCGGCCGGGGGCGGACGCCATCAGGTGGGCGCGGAGGTCACGGTAGCTGCGCTGAGCGGGCCTATAGGGTCGTCCACTATGAGTGCCTCGATAAGCGGCCCGCTCGGGCACCGTGCGTTCCGCACCGCAGTCGTGCCGGCTGCCGGGCTCGGTACCCGATTCCTGCCGACGACCAAGACCGTGCCTAAGGAGCTGCTGCCGGTGGTGGACACCCCGGCGATCGAGTATGTCGCGGCGGAAGCGGCGCAGGCTGGGGCCGACCGGCTGGTACTCGTCATCTCGCCGGGCAAAGAGGCGGTGGCAGCGTACTTCAATCCCAATCCGGATTTGGAGGCTGAGCTGCGGGGGCACGACAAGGATGCGCTGCTAGCCAAGGTGCGCCGGGCCGCCGGGCTGATCCGAGCTGAGGTGGCGTTGCAGCACAAGCCGCTCGGGCTAGGGCATGCGGTGGGCTGTGCCGAGCCGTTGCTTGACGAATCCGACGACGCCGTGGCCGTCCTGCTGCCCGACGACTTGGTGCTGCCCAACGGGGTGCTGACCACCATGGCCGCAGTCCGCCAGCGGCACGGCGGCAGCGTGCTGTGTGCCTTCGACGTCCCCCTGGAGCAAATCTCCGCATACGGCGTGTTCGAGGTTGACGACACCGACGACCCGGACGTCAAGCGGGTGCACGGGATGGTGGAGAAGCCTGCGCCCGAGGCGGCGCCGTCCACATTCGCGGCGGCCGGCCGCTACCTACTGGATCGCGCGGTGTTCGATGCGCTGCACCGGATTGCCCCCGGCGCGGCCGGCGAGCTCCAGCTCACCGACGCCGTCGCGCTGTTGATCGAAGAGGACCATCCGGTGCACATCGTGGTGCACCGCGGTGGGCGGCACGATCTGGGCACCCCAGCCGGGTTGCTTCAGGCTTCGGTGGACTTTGCGCTTGCGGATCCCGACATCGGGCCTGGTATGCGGAAATGGTTACGCGAGAGGTTGGAGCAGGAGACCACGTGAGGTCGCTGGACGAACAGCTTGGGCGGGTGCTGAACGCTGCCGTGCGTCCTGCACCGGTTCGAGTGGCGATCTCCGAGGCGCAGGGGATGCTCTGCGCAGAGGAAGTCGTGGCGCAACGCTCCCTGCCTGGCTTTGATCAGGCGGCCGTCGACGGGTACGCAGTGCGTAGCGTGGACGTCACGGAGGTCCCGATCACCCTGCCGGTGGTGGGGGAGATCGCTGCGGGCTCTCGCCAGCCGATGCGGCTTCAGCCTGGCCAGGCGGTTCGGGTGGCGACTGGCTCGGCGCTGCCCGCTCTGGCTGATGCGGTGGTCCCACTGGGGCACACCAAAGACGGTGTGGCCCACGCGGCGCGGGTCACCGTTGCGCGCTCGGTGCCGTCGAAGGCCTACGTGCGCCGCGCGGGGGAGGACGTGCAGACCGGGGACGTCGCGGTACGCCCCGGCTCGGTGATCGGCCCAGCGCAGGTGGGGCTGCTTGCCGCGGTGGGACGGGCCAAGGTGCGGGTGCATCCACGACCCCGGCTGTCGGTCCTGTCGGTCGGTGAGGAACTGGTCGACGTCGACCGCACGCCGGGCACCGGACAGGTCTACGACATCAACTCCTACGCGCTGGCGGCGGCCGCCCGCGACGCCGGCGCCGACGTGCACCGGGTCGGCATTGTGCCCAGCGATCCGCCCCGGCTGCGCGAGGCGGTGGAGGGCAGGTTGCTGCTCTCGGAAATCGTGGTGGTGACTGGCGCGGTCGGCGGGGCGATGGGTGACGAGCTGTGCGCCGCGCTGGCCGAGCTCGGTTCGCTGGACGTAGGGCGAGTGGCCATGCACCCCGGTTCAGTGCAGGGCTTTGGCCGGCTTGGCCAGGATTCGGTGCCCACTTTTTTGCTGCCGAGCAATCCGATCAGCGCACTAGTGGTCTTCGAGGTGCTGGTGCGGCCGCTGATCCGGGTCGCGCTAGGCAAGCGCAATCCCCATCGCCGCATCATCACCGCGCGGCTGCTATCCCCGGTGACCTCCACGGCGGGCCGTCGCGGATTCCTCCGCGGCCAGCTGCTGCGTGATCCCGATACCGGGGAGTACCTGGTACAACCCCTCGGTACCTCTGGTGCTCATCTGCTGGCCTCGCTGGCTGAGGCGAACTGCCTGATCCTCATCGACACAGACACCACTGAGGTGTCCGTCGGCGAGCAGGTGGCAGTGAGTTTCCTCGCCCAGCGCGGATGAAGCACCGTGTTCGGGTCTGGGCCTGATGGCCGCCATCCCGGCTGGCCGGCGCGGTTGGGTCCGGTGCGGGTCGCCGCGGGGGAGGTCGCGCTGCGCCCGGTGCGGCTGCGCGATGGTTCGGTGTGGAGCCGCCTGCGGTTACGCGATGAGGACTACCTGCGGGTCTGGGAGCCGGACGCGGAGGGCACCTGGGAGGAGCGCTTCACCATCATGGCCTGGCCGGCGATGTGCAGCGGGTTGCGCGCAACCGCCCGCCGGGGGCAGGCCCTGCCCTTTGCCATCACGCTGAATAGGCAGTTCGCCGGCCAGCTCACGCTGGGCAACGTGGTGCGTGGCTCGCTGCGCTCAGCGTGGGTCGGTTACTGGGTGGAGTCGGGTGCGGCCGGAGGTGGTGTTGCGACGGGGGCCGTGGCGTTGGCGGTGGACCATGCGTTCGGGCCGGTCGGGTTGCACCGCGTCGAGGCCACGGTGCGGCCGGAGAACGTGGCCAGCCTCCGGGTGTTGGCCAAACTGGGGTTCCGCGACGAGGGGCTGCTGGAGCGTTACTTGGAAGTTGACGGCGCGTGGCGAGACCATCGGTTGCTTGCCGTGACCAGGGATGAGGTCGGCACCGGGTTGGTGTCACGCCTGATCCGCTCAGGCCACGCCCGTCAAACCTAGAACTCAACGTGTCCAGCTTCGGTGCCCGGTGTGTCCGCGCTTCACGCCCGATGTCGTGCTCGGGTGTACACGATCAGCCCGGCGCGCCTCCGCCATCCAGGTGCTTGCTGTGACTACCGTGATCCTGCATAGGACAGGCAGCTCATGAACGGCGAACCGGGGTAGGGGGCAAGGCGTGCCCAGCTCGCTGATCTTTGCGGCGCTGGCGGTGGCATGGCTGGTCGTTCTTGTCCCGATAGTCGCTAAGCGACGGCAGGAGGTAGTACGCACTGCGGAGTCTGCGCTTGCTTCTCGGGTACTGCGCCGGCCCGATCCTCCACGCGCGGCGCGGAAGCATGGTCAGGAGGTGCCCATGATCGGCGGACGGATTGCGCAGCGGGAGCCCCCCGTGGACGAGCGCCGGTACAGATCGGGTCGCGGTGGCTATGACCCCGAGGTCGCCGCACAATTAGCCCGCGCGAAATACGCTTTCCGGCAACGGGTGGTACTCGGTCTGGCGCTCGGAGCGGTCGCCACCCTGGTGCTGGCCTATACGGTATCGAGCCAGCTGTGGTGGGTGCACGCTGCGTTAGATATGGCGATGATCGGTTATCTTGGCTACCTGCGCCGGCAGGTCCGTATCGAGGAGGAGATACGGCAACGTCGGGCTGCGCGGCTGGCTGGGGCTCGAGCCAGAGTGCCCGCTGCTGACGTGTCCCATGAGGTCCCCGTCGACGTCGCCCGTGATAGGGAAGAGCCGATCCAGGAACCGTCGACTCCTCCTGCGCCGCCGTCCGTGCGTCACCCCACGGCCCTCGCGGTGGATTTCGACGATGAAGACCCGATGTTCGACGAACTGGAGCCTGCTTTCGAGCCGCCCTACCGTCGGGCGGTCGGCGAGTAGTTGATGACCGGCTGCTAAACTCGGCGCGCATCGCGGGGCTGTAGCGCAGTTGGTAGCGCGTCTCGTTCGCATCGAGAAGGTCAGGGGTTCGATTCCCCTCAGCTCCACACCATCTCAAAGCCCTTATCGGGCGATCTTCGAACCCGGCCTGAAGCGCTCGTACAG
>JALZHU010000114.1 GCA_030860695.1 Actinomycetota bacterium | reverse complement strand
TACGAGCTATGGCTCGTATCGCCACTCACGGGGCCCGGGCATGACGGCGTTCGACGCCATGGACGCCAAGTTTCACCTCACCGCCCAGCACTCGGCTGCACGGCCGGCCGATACCAACGGTGCCGCGGCACCAGCGGACAAGGCGCGCCGGATCAACCTGCTCGATTGGGACGGCAAGAGCACCAACGGCCTGTTCCCGACCCCACAGAACACCAACGACGCGTTGCACTCCGCGGAGCGCACCCGATGAGTACGACGTGGCTGCGCCGCCGCAAGACCGAGGCGCTTACCAATGAGCTGACGCAGCGGGATCAGCGCATGGTCTGGCGGATCGCCGCACTGCTGCTGGACTACCCGACGCAGCAGATCCTGGACATGCTCGACGAGCTGCATGCGGCGGCCATATCGCTGCCCGCACCAGCGGGGCCTGCGCTGGTGTCGTTCCTGGACCAGGTCCGCCGGACACCACCGATCGAGTTGGCCGCGCACTACGTGGAGACCTTCGACCTGCGACGTCGCAGCTGCCTGCATTTGAGCTACTACGCCTACGGTGACACGCGCAAACGCGGCATGGCGCTGCTGCGGTTCAAGCACGCCTATCGCGCAGCAGGTGTGACGGTGGGTGAGCATGAGCTGCCGGACCATCTGGCGGTGGTGCTGGAGTTCGCCGCGACGATCGACCCGGTAGCCGGTCGACGGTTGCTGGTCGAGTACCGGCCGGTTATGGAGCTGCTCAGGCATTCCCTGCAGGACAGCGGGTCGCCCTATCTGGCGGTGCTCGACGCGGTGTGCGCCACCTTGCCCGAGCTCAACGTCGCTGACCGGCGTCGGATCGCGGAGCTGGCAGCGCAGGGACCACCGGAGGAAGAGGTGGGCTTGGAGCCATACGGGATGGACCCGATGCTGCCGGAGCAGAGGGGAGGACGCCGGTGACCACGCTGCTGTGGATGACCGTGCCGTACGTGGCGTTCACCTCATTCGTGCTCGGCCACATCTGGCGTTACCGGCACGACCAGTTCGGTTGGACAACGCGATCTTCCCAACTGTACGAGAGTCGCCTGCTTCGGTTGGGCAGCCCGTTGTTCCACTTCGGGCTGCTGGCGGTGCTGCTCGGGCACGTGCTCGGCATCGTGGTGCCGGCGAGCTGGACCGCGGCGCTCGGCGTGTCCGAGCATGCCTACCACCTGCTGTCGGTGTCCTTCGGCACACTATCCGGCCTGGCCACGGTCGCCGGACTAGCGATCCTGCTGTATCGGCGGATCACCGTACCAGCGGTACGTAAGGTCACTACTACCCTCGACAAGGTCATGTACCTGCTGCTGACCGCCGCGGTGCTCACCGGGATGCTGAACACCGTAGGCAGCAACCTGATCGGCGGCGGCTACGACTACCGGGCAACGGTGTCGCCCTGGTTCCGCAGCCTGTTCACCCTGTCTCCGCAACCGGAGTTGATGGCAGCTGTCCCGCTCAGCTTCCAGCTGCACAACCTGGTAGTGCTCGTCCTGCTGGCCATCTGGCCCTACACCCGCCTGGTGCACGTATTCAGCGCACCGCTGGGCTACCTGACCCGGCCCTACGTCGTCTACCGCAGCCGCGATGCCCTCCCAAGCGCACGCCGTTACGCCCGCGCCTGGGAGGTACCCACACCGCCAGCCGCACGCCGGTAGCGGCCGGTCAGGTCAGCGGTGACCCTGACCCACCACAACACCGTGGGGGCGGCTAGTGGCGCTCGGGCAAGATGGGCCAGGCTCACCAGACCCCGCTATGTAACGGCGACGACACTCATAGCGAATCCAGGACCCGAGACAGCTCCTTTGAAGGGAGATCTGCATGAGCAGGTGCCGACTGACCATCCGAGGGCGAAGTGGACCCGGCTGGGTGCGCATCGCAGCGCTCGGAGCGGTCGCCGCACCGGTGACGGCCCTGGTGGTGGCCACGCCATCGGGCCTGGCCGCGGCCGCCCCAAGCTTCACCGGCCCTACCAATTTCCCCGTTGGCACCGAGCCTGTCTCAGTGGCGATGGGCGACTTCAACGGCGACCGGCACCCCGACCTCGCCGTGGCCAACTCCACCTCGAACAACGTCTCAGTACTGCCCGGCAACGGGAAGGGCAGCTTCGGCACTGCGACCCGCTTCGCCACCGGCAACGAGCCCGCCTCGGTCGCGGTGGACGACCTCAACGGCGACCGGCACCCCGACCTCGCAGTCGCCAACTCCACCTCGAACAACGTCTCAGTACTCCTCGGTAACGGGACGGGTGGCTTTGGCGGCCACACCGGCTTCCCTACCGGCAACAAGCCCGCCTCGGTCGCGGTGGACGACCTCAACGGCGACCGGCACCCCGACCTCGCAGTCGCCAACTTCGCCTCAAGCAACGTCTCGGTGCTGCCCGGCAACGGGACAGGCGGCTTTGGCGGCCCCATTAACTTCATCACCGGCTTCGGCCCCACCTCGGTGGCGGTCAGCGACCTCAACAGCGACCGGCGTCCTGACCTCGCCGTAACCAACTTCAACTCAAGCAACGTCTCGATACTGCTCAGCAACGGGACAGGCGGCTTTGGCGGCCCCACCACCTTCCCCACCGGCGACGGGCCAGTCTCGGTGGCGGTCAACGACCTCAACGGCGACCGGCACCCCGACCTCACCGTCGCCAACCCCAACGTGAACACGGTCTCGGTCCTGCTGGGCAACGGGACAGGCGGCTTTGGTGGCCCCACCACCTTCCCCACCGGCACCGAACCCATCTCAGTGGCGGTGGGTGACCTCAACAGCGACAGACACCTCGACCTCGCCGTCGCCAACGCCGCCTCGAACAACGTCTCGATTCTGATCGGCAACGGTACGGGCGGCTTCAGCGCTGCGACCAACATCCGTGCCGGTGATAGGCCCATCTCAGTGGCGGTGGGTGACCTCAACGGTGACGGACGCCCCGACCTCGCCGTCGCCAACGCCGCCTCGAACAACGTCTCGGTGCTGCTCACCTCCCGCGGCCTACTCCCCTAACCCTGAAACGGCACATCTTCAGATTCGGGCTGTTGCGCGTCGACCGCCTCGTCGCCGATTGGTGGTGGCGGTCATGCGCTGCGGAGCGCTGCCCTTATGTCCGCGAGCTGGGCCAGGCGGTCGATCACCGCCGGGTGCGCGCCCAGCGGCGCGGCCACCACGTCGGCGCCAGCCAACCCCAGCCTGCGATGAAACAACCCTGGAGCGAGCAGCCACGAGGCCACCGCGACCCTGAGCTCCCCAGCCGAGCGCAGGCCTGCCACCAAGGGGACTACCCCCGGCGCTCCGGTGGCCACGAACCCGACCCGGACCCGGGCGCCAACCTTGCCGGACAGCTGGCGAGCCGCGACCCGCACATCGGCCACCGCCCGCGGATCCGATGAGCCCGCCGCGGCGAGCACCACCGCGTCGCCGTGACGCCAGCCCGCCACGCGCAGCCGGTCCCACATCGCATTCACTAGCAGCGGATGCGGGCCGAGGGCAGCGCCGACAGTGACATCCCTGCGACCGGTGGCGGTCACCTCCCGCGGCACGTCGGTCCGCACGTGGTAGCCGGAACTCAGAAATGCCGGGATGACGGTGACCGGGCCGGGCGCGCCGGCGACCACCTCGCGCACCGCAGGGCCGAGGACATCGACGAAGGCAAGCAGCACCAGGCTGCCGGATAGTCGCGCGCGCAGCGCGACAACCAGCTGACGCGCCACCGCAACGCCAGCGGGGTCCCGAGTTCCGTGAGCCGCAATGATCACGGTCACCGGCAGTCCCCAGGCTCCAGGGCGAGCCGGTAGCCGCGCTTCACTACGGTCTGCACCAGCCGGGGGGCTCCCAGCGCGGCCCGCAGCCGGGCCACCGCGGTCTCCACTGCATGCTCGTCGTCACCGGCCGCGGGCATCACGGCGAGGAGGTCCACGCGCGGAACCACCCGGCCGGGACGGGCCGCCAGCAGCCGCAGCAGGGCCATCGGAGTCGGTGGCACGGCACGCAGCACCCCATCAACCACCGCGGCGTGCCCGCGCAGTTCCAGCACGTGACCCGCCACCGGCCAACGCGGCGCGCGGGCCGGTAGTGCCTCGGAAAGCGTGCGCACCAGTGCGCCGATCCGGGAGCGGTCCGGTTGCACGGTGGGCACGTCACGGGCTACCAGCGGGCCTGCGGTGACCGGCCCGACACAGGCGGCCAGCACATCCCGGCGCAGGCGGTGCAGCAACGGCTCCAGCATCCCGAGCTCAGCGGCTCGACGGAGCACGCTGGCCGCGGCGGGTGCGCTGGTGAAGCTGACCGCGTCGACACCGCCGTCGAGCACCATCCCGAGCAGCCGGTCCAGCGGCGCGAGATCCTCCGGCAGCACCCACCGGTAGACGGGCACCTGTACCACCTGAGCACCCGCGCAGCACAGCGCATCGACGAAGTCCGGCAGCGGTTCGCCGTGCAGCTGCACAGCGACCCGTACTCCCTCCAAATCACCGGCTAACAAATGCTCCAGCACCTCAGCTGAAGACTCCGAGGGAGGCGACCAGGCATCGGTCAGGCCCGCGGCCCGGACCGCGCCGCGGGCCTTGGGTCCCCGGGACAGCAGGGTGGCGCGGCGCAGCGCCACGATCAGCTCCTCGCCCAGCCCCCACCCGTCGGCCGCCTCCACCCAACCGCGGAATCCGATGCCGGTGGTGACCACCACGATGTCCGGCGGGTGGTTGATCAGTTGCTCGGTGGCGGCGTGCAGTTCGGTGTCATCAGCCAGCGGCACGATCCGGATTGCCGGGGCATGCACCACCTCGGCGCCCCGACGCTCCAGCAAGGTGCCCAGCTCTTCAGCCCGCCGGGCGGCGGTGACGCCGACGGTGAATCCCGCCAGCGGCAGCGGCTCGGGTCGCGGCCTCGGTGACGGTGCGGTCATGGGGAGCCGACCTCGACAATGCCGTTGACCACCCGCACCGGATAGGTCCTCACCGAGACGCTGGGGTCATCCAGGCATACCCCGGTGGCGAGCTCGAAGACCTGCTTGTAGATCGGCGAGGCCACCGTCGCCCGCCCTCCGCGGTCACCGACGATCCCTCGGGAGAGCACCGAGGCCTTGCTGAAGGGGTCCAGGTTGGATAGGGCATGCAGCGCGCCATCGTAGGTCCGGAACACCGCTACCACGGCGCCGTCGACCAGTGCTGCTACTCCCCGTTCTGGAATGAGGTCGTCGTAGCGGCACACCGCGGTCCAGTGCGCCTGCGCCGTCATTTCGCCGCCTCCGCGGGACAAAGTACGTCGGCGGTGCGTTTCGCCGCCTCCGCGGGACAAAGTACGTCGGCGGTCATCGGCCGACCGCCAGTTTCGGGCCCGCGATCATAACTGGTTGGCCAGGCTTGCGATGGGCAGGCGTTGGCTGGCCCCGCTCTTGGACGAATTCGATGGTCGGATCGGGCACGCCCGGCGCGTTGACGAAGGAGGTGAACCGGGCCAACTTGTCCGGGTCCTCCAGCACCCCGCGCCACTCGTCGGAGTAACCGGCCACGTGCGCCTCCATCGCGGCGTCGAGCTCTGCGCAGATCCCGAGTGAGTCGTGCACGATCACATCGCGCAGGTGATCCAGGCCGCCCTCCATCTCCTCCAGCCACGGCGCGGTGCGCTGCAGCCGGTCGGCTGTGCGCACATAAAACATGAGGAAGCGGTCGATGGTGCGTACCAGCGTCTCGGTGTCCACGTCGGACACCAGCAGGTCGGCGTGCCGGGGTCGGAAGCCACCGTTGCCGCAGACGTAGAGGTTCCAGCCGGTTTCGGTGGCGATCACGCCGAAATCCTTGCTGCGGGCCTCGGCGCACTCCCGCGCGCAACCGGAGACTGCGGCCTTGACCTTGTGTGGCGCGCGTAGTCCTCGATAACGCAGCTCCAGTGCAATGGCCATGCCCACCGAGTCCTGCACCCCGTAGCGGCACCAGTCGGTGCCGACGCAGGACTTCACGGTGCGCAGCGCCTTGCCGTAGGCGTGCCCGGACTCGAAACCCGCGTCCACCAGCCGGCGCCAGATCGCAGGCAGCTGCTCCACCCGGGCGCCGAACATGTCGATCCGCTGCCCCCCGGTGATCTTGGTGTAGAGCCCGAAGTCGCGGGCCACCTCGCCGATCACGATCAGCTTCTCCGGGGTGATCTCGCCGCCCGGGACTCTGGGGATCACTGAGTAGGTGCCATTGCGCTGCAGGTTGGCCAGGAAGTGGTCGTTGGTGTCCTGCAAGGTGGCCTGCTCGCCGTCCAGGATGTGGCTGCCGGGGGAAAGCACCCCGCTCAGCGAGGCCAGGATTGAGGCCACCGCCGGCTTGCAGATGTCGCAACCGCGGCCCGTGCCATGCTTGGCGACCAGCTCGGAGAAGGTCCGGATCCGGGTCGCGGCGACGATCTCGAAAAGTTCCGCCCGGCTGTGTGCGAAGTGCTCGCACAGGGCCTTCGACTGCTCGACGCCGTTGGCGGCGAGCAGCTTCTTTAACATCGGCACGCAGGATCCGCAGCCGGTGCCGGCCTTCGTGCACTCCTTGAGGGCGGGCACGGTGGTGCAGCCCTGCTGAGTCACCGCCGCACCGATCGTCTCGACGGTGACCGCGTGGCAGGAACACACCTGGGCGCTGGCAGGCAACGCGCTCGTGTCGAGCTCACCGCCGGATGGAGAGATCAGCGCCCCGGGGTCAGCCGGCAGCTGGGCACCGACCAGTGCGCGCAGCGTGCCGTAGGCCGCGGCGTCGCCCACCAGCACCCCGCCGAGCAGAGTCCGGGCGTCGTCGGAAACGACGAGCTTGGCATAGCGCCCGGCGACCGGGTCGTTGTGCACGACCTCCAGCGCGCCTTCGGTCGTGCCGTGAGCATCTCCGAAGCTGGCCACATCGACCCCGAGCAGCTTGAGCTTGGTGGAGGTGTCCGCGCCGGGGAAGGTGGCGTTGCCGCCGAGCAGCCGGTCGGCCACCACCTCGGCCATCGCGTAGCCGGGCGCGACCAGCCCGTAGCAGCGGCCCTCGACCGCGGCGCACTCCCCGATTGCCCAGATGTACTCGTCGGGAGTGCGGCAACGGGCGTCGACCAGCACCCCACCCCGCTCACCGAGTGGTAGCCCGGCGTCGCGGGCCAGCTTGTCTCGCGGGCGCACCCCTGCGGAGAACACCACCACGTCGGTGTCGAGTTCGGTGTTATCAGAAAGCCGGACCAGCAACCGTTCCCGGTCGGATTCGATAGCCGCAGTGGCGTGGCCGCAGTACACCCGGACCCCGAGGCCCTCGATGAACCGGCGCAGCAGCGCCCCGCCGCCCTCGTCGACCTGTAGCGGCATCAGCCGGGGAGCGATCTCGACCACGTGTGGGGATAGTCCAAGCTGGCGCAGTGCATAAGCGGCCTCCAAGCCGAGCAACCCGCCGCCGACCACGACGCCAGAGCGCCGACCCGCCGCCGTGGTCTGCATCGCGCGCTGCGCCGCCGCGCGGATGGCGTCGAGGTCCTCTGGGGTGCGGTAGACGTAGCAACCGGGCAGGTCGTGCCCTGGTACCGGAGGCACAAACGGTGCCGACCCGGTGGCTAGGACCAGCGCGTCATAGGCCACTCGGTGCCCGGACGCGGTGCGGACTCTGCGCTTACGCCGGTCGATCGCCACGCAGGGATCACCCAGCCGCAGCTCCACCCGATCATCCTGGATGGCAGGGAGGGTCAGCGCCTCGGCGTCCCAGGAGTCCACATACGACGAAAGGGCAACCCGGTCATAGGCCGGCCTGCCCTCCTCGGCGAGCACCACAATCCGCCACTGTCCCTGGACGTCCCGACCGACCAAGGCCTCCATCAACCGGTGCCCGACCATGCCATGGCCTGCAATGACGACAGTGCGCATCATGCTGCTCCCTCCTGCCCAGCAGCACGGCCGGTTCTCGTCTCACCCAGATCACCGGTCGGCCGTGCACAGCGGACTGGTGAGCTGCTCGCAACAATCGAGCAGCTCACCAGCCGTTCAACCTTGCTGACATCTTGAGCGCGTTTCGTGAACGCAGTGTTTCCGTCCTGTTTCATTACACCTGGGCATAGGCCAGCTGCATGTTTCCGGACGTTACGGCGGCGGGTGCCCGGCGCAGGTAAACCACGTATGTGACGATGACGCAGGCACCGTAGAAGGCCATGAAGGACCAGAATGCCGGTATTCCGGACTTCGCGGTCAAGAACGACTGGCGGAAGGCGAGATTGATAAACAGCCCACCCAGCGCACCGATCGAGCCGGCGATACCGATCACCGCGCCAGACAGCCGGCGCGCCCTCATCAACGCGAACTGCTTCAGCTCACCAGATTCGATCGCCACCCGAGCCTTGACGTCGAAGATCGACGGGATCATCTTGTAGGTAGAGCCGTTGCCGATCCCGGAGAGCACAAACAAAGCGAGAAATCCGGCCACGAACAACGCCAGCGACTGCTGCCTGGAGGCCAGGATCACCACGCCGGTAGCAACAGCCAGTCCGAAGAAGGTCCAGAGGGTGACCTTGGCGCCGCCGAACCGGTCAGCCATCCAACCACCGACTGGGCGGATCAGCGAGCCGACCAGGGGGCCGATGAAGACGACCGAGGCCGCCTGCAGCGGGGTGCGGCCGAATTGGGTCTGCAGCACCAGGCCGAATGCGAAGCTGTAACCGATGAACGAGCCGAACGTGCCGATGTAGAGGAACGACATCACCCAGGTCTGGGGCTCTCGGACTGCCTCACGCAGCGCGCCCGTGTCATTGCGTACCGAGGAGATGTTGTCCATGAACAGGGCGGCGCACACCGCGGCGATCACGATGAGCGGGACATAAATTGCCAGCACCAGGCGCGGATTGGTGGTGCCGAAAATCGCAATCACCAGCAGGCCCATTAGCTGCACCGCGGCCACCCCGATATTCCCACCGCCGGCGTTGAGCCCAAGCGCCCAGCCCTTGCGGCCCTCCGGGTAGAAGGCATTGATGTTGACCATGGATGAGGCGAAGTTGCCACCACCCAGCCCAGCGAGCGCCGCGACCATCAGAAACGTGGTGTAAGACGTGCCGGGCTCCATGACGATGATGGCCAGGGCCGTCGGGAGGAGCAACAATAAGGCGCTAACAATGGTCCAGTTGCGTCCGCCGAAGAGGGCCGGCGCCATGCTGTAGGGAATCCGGATTAGCCCGCCAATCAGCGCGGGGAGCGCAACCAGAAAGAATTTGCCTGCCGGGTCGATGCCATAGGCATTTCCCATAAAGAGCACCAGGACCGACCAGACGGTCCACATCGAGAACCCGATGTGCTCAGCGAAGATCGAGAACCACAGGTTCCGATTCGCCACCCGCTTGCCCGTCTTCTCCCAGAACGCGGGATCTTCCGGCTCCCAGTGGTCGATCCATCGCCCCCCGCGAGCCGGCTTGGCCGGCGTCGTCATCTCGGTAGTGCTCATAGCGCCTCCTGAGCTGGTGGGTATGACCAGCACGCTATGTGCCGGTTATGTTCACAATGTTGCTGCTTGTTGCAGCGCCGAGAACTCCCGTTCACATAGCCAGGCGGCCGTGGCGTGAGGCGCATTGCGGGGCAGGTGTTCGGTGATCCGGTACGAAACATGGATGCGCCACGGGGACGTCCGCGCTAGCGTGGTCGCATGATCTGCTGAGGTTCTCCTGCCGCGCCGCTGAGCGCGCGGGCGCCTGGCCGCGGTCCAGTAGCAGCGCCGCATCCGAATCAAGGAGACCTGATGGCACAGCAACGCGAACCCCAGGACCAACACCGGCCAAACGATGCCGCTATCCCCGTACCCAACCGCCGCGAGCGCCGCGGCGGGAAGTCGGGAGCAGCAGTGACCCGCGGTAAGTCTGCGGTGGGGCGCCGGTCTGCCCCGGTAGTGCCACCCCGGCAGTACTCCACGCGGCGCCGCAGCGGCTGAAGCGCACGGTTAGTACATGGGCAGGGAGGGGTCGACCTGCTTGGCCCACGCCAGCACCCCACCGCCGACGTGCACGGCGTCCCGGAAGCCCGCCTTGTGTAGGGCAGCCAGCGCCTCGGCGGAACGCTGCCCGGACTTGCAGTGCAGCACCAGCGGCTTATCCTGAGGCAGCTCCGCCAACGCCTCACCGGACAGGATCCGGTCCTTGGGGATCAACGTCGAACCCGGAATCTTGACGATCTCGTACTCGTGCGGCTCCCGGACGTCGATCAGGGTGAAGTCTTTGCCGGAGTCAATCATCTCCTTGAGCTCGACGGCGGTGATCGTCGAACCCGCCGTCGCGGTGGCAGCGTCGTCGCTGACCGTGCCGCAGAACTCGGCGTAGTCGATCAGCTCGGTGATCGGCTCGCCAGCCGGGTCCCTGCGGATCTTGATGGTGCGGTAGCTCATCTCCAAGGCGTCGTACACCATCAGCCGGCCCAGCAGCGGCTCACCGATCCCGGTAATCAGCTTGATCGCCTCGGTCACCATGATTGAACCTATCGATGCGCAGAGCACACCCAGCACGCCGCCCTCGGCGCAGGAAGGCACCATCCCGGGAGGTGGAGGCTCCGGGTACAGGTCGCGGTACTGCAGCCCTTGCCCACCGGGGGCGTCCGCCCAGAACACCGATGCCTGACCCTCAAAGCGGAAGATCGAGCCCCACACGTAAGGCTTGCCAAGCAACACCGCAGCGTCATTGACCAAGTAGCGGGTCGCGAAGTTATCGGTGCCGTCCAGGATGAGGTCGTAGTCACGGAAGATATCCAGCGCATTGGATGACTCCAGCCGCAGCTGGTGCAGGTTCACCTGGACAAACGGGTTGATCTCCCGGATGGAATCGCGGGCGGACTCCCCCTTGGGCCGGCCGATGTCAGACTGGCCATGGATTACCTGACGTTGCAGGTTGGATTCGTCGACCTCGTCGAACTCAACGATACCCAGCGTGCCCACGCCAGCAGCAGCCAGATACAGCAAGGCCGGGCTCCCCAACCCACCGGCGCCGATCACCAGCACCTTCGCATTCTTCAGCCGCTTTTGACCATCCATCCCGACATCCGGGATGATCAGGTGGCGGCTGTAGCGGGCCACCTCCTCCTTGGTCAGTTCCGCAGCGGGCTCCACCAGCGGTGGCAGGCTCATCGGCGCACTCCTCACGAAGTCGGTGCCCTCTTGCTGAAGATGAAACACACCCAGAGCAGCCACTCTTCCCTGGGACGACGCAACTCCTCCAGGAGCGGCCATGCCATGCTGCTCCCTGCCGCAAGGCTGGGTGAGGCGGCAAAGACAGACCCTGACCGGAAGGAGAATCGTGTCGACGCTGTTCAGCCGCATCATCCAAGGTGAGATCCCAGGCCGCTTCATCTGGCGCGACGAATGCTGCGTTGCCTTTCTCACCACCTCTCCGCTGCGGCCAGGGCACACACTGGTTGTTCCCAGGGACGAAGTCGATGAGTGGACCGACGCGGACGACGACCTGGTGGCCCACCTCACGGTGGTGGCGAAGCACATCGGCGCCGCGCAGAAGATCGGTTTCGACGCGCCGCGCGCCGGCCTCGTGATCGCCGGGTTCGAGGTGGCACACCTCCATGTGCATGTGTTTCCCGCCTGGAACATCGGCGACTTCGACTTCGGCAACGCCGACCGTGATCCAGACCCAGCCGAACTCGACGCCGCCGCGGAAATCCTGCGCCATGCCCTGCGCGAGGCGGGGTACGGCGACCGGGTCCCCAGCTGATGCGGTCAAGCTGAAGGAGTCAGCGGGCGGAAACCGCGCAGCCGCAGACTGTTGGACACCACGAACACCGAGGAGAACGCCATTGCCGCGCCGGCGATCATGGGATTCAGCAGGCCGGCCGCGGCGAGCGGGAGCGCGGCAACGTTGTAGCCGAAAGCCCAGAACAGGTTCCCCTTGATGGTGCGCAGGGTGCGCCGGGACAGCCGGATCCCATCAGCGGCCACTCGCAGGTCACCGCGGACCAGGGTGAGGTCGCTGGCCTCGATAGCGGCGTCGGTGCCGGTGCCCATGGCCAGCCCCAGATCGGCCTGGGCCAGCGCCGCGGCGTCGTTGATCCCGTCGCCCACCATCGCCACCACATGACCTGCGCGCTGTAACCGACGTACCTCCTCGACCTTGCCCTCCGGACGCACCCCAGCAATCACCGTGTCGATTCCGACCTCGGTAGCCACGGATCGGGCAACGGTCTCGTTGTCGCCGGTGAGCAGGACCGGGGTCAGGCCCAGCCCACGCAGCAGGCGCACCGCCTCAGCGCTGCTCGGCTTCACCGTGTCGGCCACCGCGAGCAGCCCCCGCACCTGCCCGTCCCAGGCCACCGCGACGACGGTGCGGCCGTGGCGCTCTGCCTCCGCCGCAGCGGTTGCCAGTGGGGAAGGTAAGGGTACCGACCACTGCTCAGCCAACCAGGCTGGCCGGCCAACCAGCACCACGGCACCGTTGACCTCGCCCTGCACGCCCAGCCCCTGCACCGAGCAGAAACCAACCACTGCGGGCAGTTCACCGAGCCGCTGCTGGCCCCCAGCGGCGATTGCGGTGGCGACGGGGTGCTCGGAGGCGTTCTCCACGGCGGCGGCCCGGCGCAGCACCTCGTCGGCGTTCTCGCCGGCCGCGGGCAGTACGTCGACCAAAGTCATCGTGCCGGTAGTGACCGTGCCAGTTTTGTCCAGAAGGACGGTATCCACCCGCCGGGTGGACTCCAGCACCTCGGGGCCCTTGATGAGGATGCCCAGCTGCGCACCCCGACCGGTGCCGACTAGCAGCGCGGTGGGTGTGGCCAGCCCGAGAGCGCACGGGCAAGCGATGATCAGCACGGCGATCGCGGCAGTGAATGCAGTCGCGACGGAGGCACCGAAGGCCAGCCAGATGCTCAAGGTGACGCCCGCGAGCGCGATCACGACCGGCACGAACACCGCGGACACCCGGTCGGCCAGCCGCTGCACCTGGGCCTTGCCGCTTTGCGCGTCCTCCACCAGCTGCGCGATCTGCGCGAGGCGGGTGTGCGCGCCGATCCGGGAAGCTCGTACCCGCAGGCGACCGGAGGTGTTCACCGTCCCGCCGGTGACCGCCGAGCCCGGGTGGACCTCGATCGGTGCCGACTCACCGGTCAGCATGCTCTCGTCAACGGCGGAAGACCCCTCAACCACCTCTCCATCAGTGGCGATCTTCTCTCCGGGGCGGACCACGAACTCATCCCCGACCACGAGCTGGTCGACAGGGATGCGTATCTCACGCCCGTCCCGCAGGACCGCGACATCAGAGGCGCCGAGATCCAGCAATGAGCGCAGTGCCGCACCCGCACGCCGCTTGGAGCGCGCCTCGAAGTAGCGACCAGCCAACAGGAACACCGTGACACCTGCGGCAACCTCAAAGTAGACGTGCGGGCCGCTATGGGGCTGATAGTCCGACGGATTGACCCTGTGCTCGGTGAGAAAGCCGCCGCTACCCACGTACCACGCATAGCAGCTCCACAGAAACGCGGCCAGCACACCCATCGAGATCAGCGTGTCCATGGTGGCCGCGCCATGTCGCAGGTTCCGCCAGGCAGCGCGGTGGAAGGGCCATGCACCCCACACCACCACCGGCACAGTAAGTAGCAGTGAGAGTGACTCGAAGTTGTGCGGCACCTGCAGCCCCGGCACCATCGCCGCCATCGCCATCGCGATGACCTGGATGGCGAGCACAGCGCTTACCACCAGCCGTTCCCGCAACGCACGGAACTCGGCGCCGTCAACGTCAGCGTCGGGGCCAAGGTCAGGGCGGTCAGCGTCGGGGCTGCCGGTGTCGGGAGGTAATTCGGCGGTGTAGCCGGTGCGCGCCACAGTGGCCACGAGGTCGTCGGGTGTGACGCCGTCGGCGTAGTTGATTCGCGCCTTCTCTGTGGCGTAGTTGACGCTGGCGTTCACTCCGTCGAGCCGGTTGAGCCTCTTCTCGATGCGCGCTGCGCAGGACGCGCAGGTCATGCCCCTGATGACCAATTCCACCTGGTGGTTCAGTTCGCTGATTCGGGTCACGGGGCTGGAGCTGCGGTCATGGACGGTGGCCACAGTCACCTCGCCAGCGCGGTGAACTCGGCAGTCCGCACCTGGCCATGATGCTGGAATTCCATAAACATCCGGTAGTACCCAGCGCTCGGCACGTCGGCATCGAAGGCGATCGAGGTGTCCTGGCGGGGACCCGCGACGGGATTCACGTGCAGGTTGGCCAAGTCGCCTTCGCGCAAAATGACCAGATGCCCAGCAGCCCCGAGATGGGAATCAAGGTCGGTGACCGGCACGTTGTCGCGCATCACATGCATCCATACCCGCGACACTGAGCCAGCGATCAGATCTCCAGTCCAGAACACCTTATAGCCATCGACCTCGGCGGACGTCGAGACCTTCGTGATGGGTCCGGGCTCGAGCAGTCCTGGTACCTCAAGATCCACGCCAAGCGTCACTGGTGTCGTGACAGTCCCAGTCAGGAACTCGGCGAAAGCGCGGTAGCTGCCTGCCTTATCAAACTGCACTGGCACGGTCCAGGTGCCATCAGGCTCCATAATGGGATAAAGATGCTGGTAGCCGGTCATGTCCCGGCGCACGACCACAAGAGTCATCCGTGGGGCACCGCGCTGCGTGAACTCGGTAACCGGTTGGCCGCTGCTGGTGAAGATGTTGAAACGGAAATTAGTGAGCTTCCCCACAGTAAAGCGCGAGAACCTCGGCCGCAGCACATAACCCTGGCTGGCGACGGCCAGCCCACTGGGTCCCTTCGCGTGATCGTTGTCGCTGCCACTGCCGCGCCCGCCGTGGCCAGGGGGCACTGGCGTGACGCGATCGACAACCAACTCGCCGAGATTGAGCCCAGCGCCGAACAGCGCGACCAAGCCGGCGAGCAACGCCACCAACGGCAGCGGGATTCGCGCCTGCTCATTTCGGAGCATCGCCGTAAACGCGTCAACGGGAAATCTCGTAGCCGGCCTCGTCGATCGCAGCGCGGACTGCGGCCTCGTCCAAAGGCTCGTCACTGGTGATGCTGACCCGACCGGTGGACAGATCGACCTGCACACCAGTGACGCCCTCGATCGCGCCGACCTCCTGGGTCACCGCCGAAACGCAGTGCTGGCAGACCATCCCGGTGACGATGTACTCGCTGATCGTGGCGGTATGCACCATGTTATGAACTCCTCGGGCTCGTTGCGTTACCCCGCGCAGTGCGTCACGAGCGAACCAGGCGAGCGATCGCGTCGGCCGCTTCCTTGACCTTGACGTCGGCATCGGCCTGGTCGGCCGCGGCGTCGACCACGCAGGTGGCCATATGCTCTTCGAGCAGTGCCAGCGCGAAGGATTGCAGTGCCTTCGTAGCGGCCGACACTTGGGTCAAGACATCGATACAGTACTGGTCCTTCTCCACCATGCGCTGCAGCCCGCGTATCTGGCCCTCGATCCGGCGCAGCCGGTTGAGGTACGCGTCCCGGTCCTTGGTATAACTCGCCACTGCGCTCTCCTCTCTCGGCTTGTAAGCCATACTCCTCATCGGGTATCCAATATACCCCCCTCGGGTATCTATGCATCCACTTGGGTTGGTACAAGCCGACCGCCGCTACCCTGCCAGCACCTATGTAGGGACCAGTACTACCCATACGGGGCCGGGCGCGAATGTCAGCAGTGATCCATCCGGCAGGGTGAACGTGGTGATCGCATCGGGGGTTGGGCGTGACCAGCTCCCGGTGAACGCGAGCCCGTTGCGGAGCACGACCGCGTCACCGGCGCCCACC
>JALZHU010000113.1 GCA_030860695.1 Actinomycetota bacterium | reverse complement strand
GAGCTATAGCTCGCATCGCCACTCACGGGTTATCGCGTATCTCCGTTGCGTCACCGTCGTTGATCTGTCGTATGAGCGGCGACGAGCGGGCCGGCGCGCGAACCGGGCGAATCTGGCGAGTCAGCTATGAGCGGTTTCGTCGATCCCTGTCCCGAGCACCGCATTACTTGCTGCGTGGGGTGTTGTCGGGTGGTGCGCTGGCGTGTGCTGGGCTGGTGATCACGGGTCTGGGTTCAGTAGCTGCACCGCTGCCCGACCGCGGGCTCAGCGCCCCCGCTCCGGCGGTGATGGCTGCACCCGCTGCGTTGCCCGACGTCCCCGAGCCCGCCGCGCAACCGGTTTCCGCGCCTGGCCCAGGGCAGCCTGCGGGTCAGCCGCCACAGCAAACCATCACTATCCCAGTGGAGATCCCCCAATCTGCGAAGCCCGCGGGCGGGCCTCAGCTGGCGTTCACCGATTGGGCCAGCCGGCTGGCTCGCGTCACCACCATTCCGCAGCGGGCGCTGCAGGCCTACGCGCACGCTCACGCGATGATGGCTGCCAACCAGCCCAACTGTCGCCTCACCTGGGTAACCTTGGCTGGCATCGCGGCGGTCGAGTCCCAGCACGGTGGCTTCCAGGGCCGCACGCTGGAACCCGATGGCCGGCCGTCGTCGCCGATTATCGGGGTCCCGCTCAACGGCTCGCCCGGGGTCAAGGCCATCGGGGACACCGATGGTGGGCTGCTTGACGGTGACAAGGTGTGGGATCGTGCTGTGGGGCCCTTCCAGTTCATCCCATCGACCTGGGCCAAGTGGCGAGCCGATGGTAATCAGGATGGGATTACCGACCCGCAGAATATCGACGATGCCGCGTTGGCCGCAGCTCAGTATCTGTGCGCGGACAATCGGAACCTGAACTCTGGTGATGGTTGGCTGCGAGCAATACTGTCCTACAACGAATCCATCGAGTACGCGCAACAGGTCTACGGCTTCGCTCAGGGCTATGCTCGCAACGCCAAGAACGTCACCTGACGATTAACGTCCGGCTATCCGCATTCGTACTTCATTGAGCGCTTCCTGGTAGGCCGGTGTCGGATTCATTGCTGCGGCCATTGCCAGCTGGGCACGAGCCTCCTCCAACCGGCTTTGTCGCTGCAACGTGCGGCCCAGCACGAAGCGTGCGTAGTGGTCGGAAGGATTGTGCTCGAGTACCCGGAGGAAGGCCTCCTCGGCGCGGTGCAGTTGAGCGGACTGCAGGTAGGCCCGCCCGGCCAGCAACTGCACGCTCGGCGCGTCGGGCTCAGCATCCAAGACCGGCGCCAATTCCCGAAGGGCTTCCAGCGGACGCCGTTGCAAGACCAGCGACTCAGCAAGCCGGAACTGCTCGACGGCGTCCATGGGGCGGCCAGAGTCCATGGGGCGGTCGGCAGCTGTCATGGCCGCACCAACGGTACGCGGGCACGTGCCCTTGCACGAGCCCTGAAACTCGATCATTGACCCTCGATCACCGGCGCGCGCCTCCGACCGACTCTGCAGGACCGTGGTTAGGCTACGTAGCCGTGGCTGTTATTGCGCAGGTCGAAGCCCGCGAGATCCTGGACTCGCGAGGAAACCCCACGGTCGAGGTCGAGATCGCACTCGATGACGGCACATTGGCCCTTGCCTCGGTGCCCTCCGGCGCGTCCACCGGGCACCACGAGGCAGTGGAGCTGCGCGACGGTGATCCCGAACGCTATCTAGGCAAAGGCGTGGAGCGCGCGGTTGTGGCAGTGCTGGATGAGATCGGCCCCGAGCTGATCGGCATCGAAGCGATCGAGCAGCGGGTGGTGGACCAGAAGCTGGTCGACCTGGACGGCACGCCGAATAAGTCCCGGCTGGGCGCGAACGCGATCCTCGGGGTCTCGCTGGCGGTCGCCAAGGCGGCCGCCGAGTCCCTCGGCCTGGATCTATTCCGCTATGTCGGTGGCCCAAACGCACATGTACTGCCGGTTCCCATGTTCAACATCCTCAACGGTGGTGCGCATGCCGACACCGGAGTCGACGTCCAGGAATTCATGATCGCTCCGGTCGGTGCGGAGTCCTTTCGCGAGGCACTGCGCTGGGGCGCCGAGGTCTACCAGGCACTGAAGTCGGTGCTCAAGTCCGACGGGTTGGCCACTGGACTCGGAGACGAGGGCGGTTTCGCGCCCGATCTTCCGGCCAACACCGACGCACTGGACCTGATCGCGACCGCGGTGGACAAGGCTGGTTACACGCTCGGCCGGGACATCGGACTCGCGCTGGATGTGGCCGCCACCGAATTCTTCGCCGACGGGGTTTACACCTTCGAGCGCAGCGGCCGCAACGCCGAACAGATGATCGGCTACTACACCGAACTGCTCAACGCCTATCCACTGGTATCCATCGAGGACCCGCTGGCCGAAGACGACTGGGATGGCTGGTCACGGCTGACCGCTGAGATCGGCGATCGGGTACAGATCGTCGGTGATGATCTATTCGTGACCAACCCGGAACGGCTGGAGGAGGGCATCAACCGGCGGGCAGCCAACGCGCTGCTGGTGAAGGTCAACCAGATCGGCACGCTGTCGGAGACCCTGGACGCTGTGGCGCTCGCTCAGTCCAGCGGGTATCGCTGTATGATCAGCCACCGCTCCGGCGAGACCGAGGACACGACGATCGCTGATCTTGCGGTGGCAATCGGCTGCGGGCAGATCAAGACCGGCGCCCCGGCTCGGTCAGAGCGGGTGGCGAAGTACAACCAGCTGCTGCGCATCGAGGAGATCCTCGGGGACACGGCCCGTTACGCCGGGGACCTGGCCTTCGCCCAATTAACTCCGGAAGGCTAAACCTAATGGGCGACGCCGGCTCGGTCAGGCCGACCCGTCCACTGGGGGTACGGATCGGCTACACGGTGGGCGTCACCTCCCCGCGCCGAGTCGCACTGCTTGCTGCGGTGGTCTGCGGGCTGGTGCTGAGTGTGACGGTGCCGCTGCGCAACTATGTGGGTCAGCGCGGCGAGCTGGCAGCGGTGTACGAGCAGCAGCACATCCTGGCCGACAAGATTGCGGAGCTGGAGCGCCGCCGTGCCCTGCTGGCCGATCCGCAGCACGTCGAGACGCAGGCCCGCGAGCGGTTGCGTTATGTGCATCCAGGGGAGGCGCCGTACCTGGTGCAGCTTCCCCCTGGCATAAGCGCCGCCGCTACCGGCAGTGTCGAGGTACCCACTCAGCTCTGGTACCGCCGGCTCTGGACGTCAATCAACGGTGGGTGAGACGGTGGACCGCGCCGACTGGGAGGCCGTCGCAGCGCAGCTGGGCCGCCCACCGCGGGCGCTGCGGTCAATCGCCCACCGCTGTGCCTGCGGGCTGCCCAGTGTGGTTCAGACCCATCCCCGCCTGGAGGATGGCACCCCGTTCCCCACGCTGTACTACCTGACCTGCCGCCGGCTGGCCGGGCTGGTGGGGCGGATCGAGGCCGGGGGCGCGATGCAGGAGATGACCGCTCGGCTTGCCACGGATCTCGAGCTCGCGCGGGCCTACCGCGCCGCACACGAGTCCTACCTAGCCGAGCGGGACGCGGTGGAACCGCTGGGGACACGAGTCAGCGCTGGCGGGATGCCGGGTAGGGTGAAGTGCCTGCACGTCCATGTCGCGCACGCGTTAGCCCGCGGCCCCGGCGTGAACCCGTTCGGTGACGAAGTCCTCGCCCAGATCGGCGAGTGGTGGACCCCCGGCCCCTGCGCCCAACCCCATTCAGCGGGCTGAGCGGGTTATAGGCTGCTGATTACCCCGCTCAGCCCCGCTGAATGCGGGTTTGCAGTGGGACCTTGGAGGTGGGCATGGCCAGGGTGGCCGCGATTGACTGCGGGACGAACTCGATCCGCCTGCTCGTGGCGGATCTGGGGGCAGGGAAGCTGCGCGACGTGCACCGGGAGATGCGCATCGTCCGACTCGGCCAGGACGTCGACGCCACTGGTCGATTGGCTGCGGACGCTCTGGAGCGCACCCGCGTCGCGCTGGCTGACTACGCCGACATCGCGCGGCGCGCTGGTGCCGAACGGGTGCGGATGGTGGCCACCTCGGCGACCCGGGACGCCGCCAACCGTGCGGAGTTCTTTGCGATGGTGCGGCAGACCCTCAGTACCGATGCCGAGGTGATCACCGGAGATGAGGAGGCCCGGCTGTCGTTCACTGGCGCGGTCAGCGGCCTGGAGCCCACTGACGGGCCGTTCGTGGTCGTCGACGTGGGAGGTGGGTCCACCGAGGTGGTGCTCGGGCATTGGGATGGGGTGAGGGCTGACGTCACGGCAGCGCGGTCGGTGAACGTCGGATGTGTCCGCATCACCGAACGTCACCTGCGGTCGGACCCCCCCACGCTCGACCAGGTCAGCGCCGCTGAGCAGTTTACGGCACAGACCCTGCAGGAGGCTTTCGCCGAGGTACCAGTGGATAAGGCCCGCACCTGGGTCGGGGTGGCGGGCACCGTCACCACGCTGTCCGCCGTTGCTCAGCAACTGCCCGCCTATGATCCCGAGCGCATCCACCTGTCCCGGCTGTCGCTAGCGAAAGTGCGCGACACTGCCGCGCATCTGCTGGCGTCGACGCATCAGCAGCGGGCTGGCAACCCCGCAATCCACCCGGGTCGGGTGGACGTCATCGCCGGCGGTGCGCTCATCGTGCGGGTGCTTGCCGAGGAGCTGAATACCCGGGCCGGTATCGATGAGCTCGTGGTCAGCGAGCATGACATCCTCGACGGCATCGCGCTCGGTCTGGCCTGATGTGCAACGTGTATGAGACCGCGCCCCGCGGGGGGTTGAGCACGTTGGATGACGAGATAACTCAGTGCCGCGCCTGCCCGCGCCTGGTCGCCTGGCGGGAGAAGGTCGCGGCGGAGAAACGCGCCGCCTTTCGCGACCAGACCTACTGGGGGCGCCCCGTTCCAGGGTTCGGTCCATCCGACGCCGCGCTCGCCATCGTCGGGCTCGCGCCCGCCGCGCACGGCGGCAACCGGACCGGCCGGATATTCACCGGCGACCGCTCCGGCGATGTGCTCTACGCCGCGCTGTACGAGGTCGGCCTGGCTAATCAGCCGGTTTCTATCCACCGTGGTGACGGGCTGACGCTGCACCGCACCCGGATTACGGCCCCGGTCCGGTGCGCGCCCCCGGCTAACAAGCCAACCCCCACCGAGCGCGACACCTGCCGACCCTGGCTGGTCCGCGAGCTGGAGTTGCTGCGCCCGACGCTGCGCGCGATGGTGGTGCTCGGCGCGTTCGGCTGGCGGGCTCTCTTGCCCGCGCTGGCCGTCGCGGGCTGGCCGGTGCCGACCCCGCAGCCCCGCTTCAGTCACGGCACGGAGGTCGCCCTGGACGGGCTGCACCTGCTTGGGTGCTACCACGTCAGCCAGCAGAACACCTTCACCGGGCGGCTCACCCCGGTGATGCTGGTCCACGTGCTGCGGCGGGCGGCCGAACTGGCTGGGATCAGCCCCGCCCAACCGCGCTGAACCGGCATGACGGGGACTGTGCTGGGAATACTGGTGATATGGCTCTGCTTGCTTCCAACTCCGGGGACCCGGCCCGCATCCTTATTGTCGGCGGTGGCTTTGTGGGGATGTACACCGCGCTGGGGTTGCAGTCCAAGCTGGGCGATGGTGAGGCATCGGTCACCGTGGTGGATCCGCAGACCCAGATGACCTACCAACCGTTCCTGCCCGAGGCCGCGGCCGGTTCGATCGAACCGCGCCACGTGGTTGTCCCGCTGCGCCGGGTGCTACCGCATTGCCACACTGTCTGTGGCCGCGTCACCGGGGTAGACCACGCCCATCGGTTCGCCACCATCGAGAACTGCGCCGGGCACATCGAGCAGCGTGGCTATGACGTGCTGGTGATGGCGCCGGGCTCCATCGCTCGCACGCTGCCTATTCCCGGACTTGCCGAGCACGGTATCGCGTTCAAGACCATCGGCGAGGCGATCTACCTTCGCAACCACGTGTTGTCCCGGCTGGAAGCCGCCGACGCCACGATCAACCTGCAGTTGCGCCGCAAGCTGCTGAGCTTCGTGGTGATCGGTGGGGGATATGCGGGTATCGAGGTGCTCGGCGAGCTGGAAGACATGGCCCGCTACGCCTGCCGCTATTACGAGACCATCGAGCCGAAGGACCTGCGCTGGGTACTCGTCGAGGCCACCGGTCGGATCATGCCCGAGGTCAGCCCGGGGCTGGGCCGTTACACCGCGAGACGGTTGACCCAACGCGGTATCGAGATCTTCCTGAACACTCGGGTCACGACGATGGAGAACGGTCACGTCGTCCTCGACAATGGCACCGAGTTCGACGCCGACACCATCGTCTGGACCGCCGGGGTGAAGGCCAACCCGGTGTTGCAACAGACCGACCTGCCGCTGGATGACCGCAAGCGGCTGCGCTGCATGGCGACCCTGCAGGTGGTGGGCTGCCCGGACGTGTTTTCCGCCGGGGACTGCGCGGCCGTACCCGACCTGACCTCCAACGACCCGAACGCCACCACCAGCCCGTCGGCCCAGCACGCCGTCCGGCAAGCCAGGCTGCTTGCTGACAACGTGATCGCGCACCTTCGCGGCCAGCCGCTGCGACACTACCGGCACAGTTACGCAGGGTCGGTAGCCAGCCTGGGCCTGTACCAGGGTGTCGCCGAGATCTATGGGATCCGGCTCAAGGGCATCGTGGCCTGGTTCATGCACCGCACCTACCACCTGAGCCGGATGCCGACGTTCAACCGTAAGGTTCGTATCGTGGCCGACTGGACCAGTGCTTTGCTGTTTCGCCGCGAGGTGGTCGCGCTGGGCCAGATCAACGACCCGAAAGCTGACTTCGTCCGCGCCACCACCGCTTCCTGATCCGCCGCAGGGTGCGCGGATACGCTGAGCGAAGCCCCCGTAGCCCAACCGGCAGAGGCAGGTCCCTTAAAAGGATCCCAGTGTGGGTTCGACTCCCACCGGGGGCACCTCTCTGTACCACCCGCATTGTCCCCTGACCTGCGCGAACGAGGTCAGGCGCCCGCAGGGTGCTGTCCGGCTGTGCCCAGCTACGGCCGGTACTCACCGGCGAGGCGTATTCCTCGGCGGTCAGCGCTGCCTGGCGGGCCTTACGCCACACACGGTGATAGGTGCTCTCCTCCAGCTCGCGCCCGCTGCGGACCCCTCGAAATAGTCGGCCCTCGGCATCGGTTCCGTGCATGGCCAGGTGGTCGTGAAGTAGCTGAGTAAGTTCTGGGGGAGAGGGAGCTGAGCGGGTGTCGCCCTTGGGCCGGTGCTTTAGTTGTCGCTGGTCTCGCCTGTTACCGCTATCCGACCACGCCGTCCCAACCGACGGACATGACTCGTCTAACAGCAGTTCCCCCCAGCCGGACTCTGGGATCAGAAGGTTGACCTTCCGGAGGTTGAGCGCCTCCCCCGGTCGGAGCGCGGAGTAGTACATGACGGCGAAGAACGCGACCAACCCGCTACCACTCGGGCCTTGGTAGCGCACCGCTTCGAGCAGCGCCCTGGCCTGGGTCGGATTGAGGGCCACCCTCTTGTCGAGAGCCTTGACGGTCTTGGGGGCGGTCCAGGACAGCGAGACCACTGGGCTATTGTGTAAGAGCTTTCGTTCGACGGCTTGGCTGAGCGCATTGATGATGACTCCTCGCCTTCGCTGGATTGTTCCAGCCGATGCAATCTTGCCATCGTGGGTTTTTGTCAGGGCGTCCAAGATCCGGCGGGACACCTCCGCATTCTCCAGATCTCTGACCGCATGAGTGTTACGCGACAGCCAATCGAGAGTCCGGCGAATGTCATCGGGTGGAGTCTGGGTGCTCCTGGTCCGCACGTTGAATGCCCAGGAGATGAGCGCCGTCCTCAGCAAACTAGCCTCCGGCCGACCACGTTCGGTGGAAAGCAGCGCGAGCGTGACAGTTGTGAGTGCCTGTGCTGTATTTCTGCGAGAATTTCCAGCTAGCGAGGGCCACTTGTTGTCAACGTAGAGGCACGCGAAGTCAAACCAGCTCATCTCGCTTGCGCGTCTCGCTATCGACACAGGAAAGCCCGTGTCGACCATGAATGCCTCCCCCTTACGCTGCGCGGCAACAAGATCCGATCGGAAGCTGTCCGCGAGGGCGCTAGTGCGGAAGGATTCCTTCCAGCGTCGGTTAGCAACCTGCCAGCGTACGTAGTACGTCGTCTTCGTCTTTCCTTCCCATACCTCGGTCTTGTAGATCCGGACGTCGTAGCTGGAATTCATCAGGCGGCCTCTTCCAAGGTGGTCAGCCAGCGCTCATATTCGGCGCGATTGATTCGAATATCTCCATTTGGGAGTTTGATGCAACGCGGACCTCGGCCCTTAGCTCGCCATTCGTAGAAGGTGGAGCGTGAGATCGCCAGGTCAGCGCAAATATCTGCGATGGTCAGGCGCGTACTTGGACTGCCTCCTTTGCTGGTCCGGAGGGCGCTGGGCTGGGTGGCGTGGGTGCTCACGGTCGCGGTCCTCCTAAGGCGGGGTTGGTGGTCTCCGTAACTGCGGTAACCACGCCGCGCTTTTTTCCGTACGAATCAGGGCGTATTAGGCTTCTTTGGGTGGCCATAGCGGGATCACGTCGTTCATGGCTCTCCCTCCTGTCGCTACTCACGAGGCTTGATCGCTGATTGTCGAGTGCCTGCCGTCTGGTGGACCGTTGGCGGCGAGTTGGGCGGCGGTGTATTCGGCTTTCCATCGCTGTCGTTCGGCGATGGCGCGCAGGAGTAGGAGGGGCCTGGGTGGGATGTCGGGGTCGGTGGGTGCGGGTCGTTCCCACCGGTAGGGCCCGTCGTCGGGGCCATGCGTGGGTTGGATGCCGGCGCCTTCGAGGAGTTGCCGAACGAATTCGCGGCGTTCGGCCCGGTGATCGTCGAGGGACTTGTTCGACCATTTCCGGGACACCAGCACGCGGCGCCCGGCCATACCCAGATGTTCTGCCTGGTGGGCTTTGCCTTTGCAGTGTCTGGGTGTCATGGAGTACCGGGCACCTTTGGGTTGGATCCCATACAGCAGCCAGATTGGGCACCGGGGTGAGCAGGGGGTGGTTTGTAGTTCGATGTGCAGCCGCCGTGCGTGGTCGCGTTGGGCGTCGGTGGCGTGTTGGTCGACTCCGGCTGCTTGGCTGATGGTTTTGGTTAGGTATTTTGTGAGGTAGCCGATGTGGCGGCCAGCTTCTTCGCTGCCGCCGAGGATCCCTTTGACGTGGATTTGTTCTCCGAAGCGGACGATGTGCGCCGGTTCGGTTAGTTGCTCGCAGGCTTGTTCCCAGCTTGGCAGTGGTTGTCCCGTTCCGGGGTCGGTGAAGGACTTGGCCCGCTGATCCCATACCGGCAGCCGCTTTCCGCTGTAGATGAGATTGTCGTGTGGGGGCCACCACACCTGGTGGTAGGTCGCGGCCGTGATCGCCCGTAGCTCGGCTCGGGGGATCACGCCGCGGATGGCGGCGTGGAAGTATGGGGTGCCGCGCTTTTGCGGTTCCACGGTGCCGAAGTACTGTACGTCCCATCCGACACAGCGGCGGGTGTTTTGCCAGAACCGATCGAGCAGTGCGGGGAAGTGGATTGCGTCGCGGGCGGCTCGCCGGTAGTCGTACCGGTCTGGATCCACGGCTGCGCCGTTGTCGTCGACTCGGCCGTAGGAATCCAGGGTGAGGGTCAGGAATGTGGAGGGCCGGTAGCGTCCGGCGAAGACCCGTCCCACCGTGCGCTTGTCGATCGGCCGGCGGGGCAGGTCTGGAGCGTCCTGGCGGCGCCGGGTGGAGCGTTTGACGGGTTTTGCTGGGGGATCAAGTGGGGTGAGTCGTCCGCGCACTCCAGCGGCGCGCAATTCGGTGTCGAGTTCGGCGACTGAGTCCGCGATCTGTTCACAGGACGCCTCGTCGCCGTGGGTCTTGCACTGGGCATAGGCAGCGGCCAGATCGGCCCGGGCGGCCATCAACTCCTGGTGTTCCTCGCTTGGCCTGGTCCGCTCGGTGACTGGTTCTTCGTCCAGGTGCCAGCCCTCGCGGCACTGGAGCATCCGTACGCGGCGGGTCTTCTCCGCGCACGGGGGGCACTCGTCTTCCCGAGTGGATCCGCAGGGGACAGGCACGACCTCGGCGCGACCGGTGGTGATCTCGATCCGGCGCATGGCTAGCGGCCGGATGCACACACCGTGCTGCTTGGCCAGAACCAAGGCCACATCCGCGCTCAGCGGGAGGGCAGCTCGCTGCGCCCGAGTCAACCGCGCACCATCCAGGGATGTGGGGTCGATGATGGTCATCAGGCGCTCACCTCCCCGGCGATACCTAGGTGCCGCAGCACCGCCAGCGGGATGGTGTCGGTGGTGTTGGGTTCATGATCAGCACCAAAGCCGTGACTGGTGGGGATCGGGCGGGGGTAAATCGGGATGGGGACACCGTCAGGCCGCAGCCCGATCACGGGCTGATGCACCGAGGTACTGCCGGGAGCACGCCAGTGCTCCATGGTGGCCTTAGGAGGGTGTTGGCCCGGGCCAGCTGCCGCCGGGCAATGTCGCCTTGGTCATCGGCGGTGAGGGGGGCGGGGACCTGGGGTGTTGATCCGCGTGTTTGTCTGTGGCACTCACGCCGGGGGAGTCAGCGTCGATCCGTCGCGGCGGGTAGTTCTGCTGGTCCTTGCTGTCCTTATTGAGACCGGGTGGGGGGCTTGCGCTTGGCCCCGTGGTGGTGCGTATCCTCACTTCTTGTTCACTCCTGACTGGGTGGACAGCGCAGAAGCGGAAAAGGGTTGGTAGCCAGGTATCCGCTTCTGCGCCTATAGCTTCTATCGCGCTTGATGAGGACGTGCGGCATTACCGCACCACCCCAGCGCGTTGAGTTCTCTCGTAGAGCGTTTCTTTGTGATATCGGTTAATGCAGGCTGAGGCAGCCGCCGCACGGTCGATTACTGTCAGCGGTCACGGATAGATAATTTCCGTGTCGGCAGCCGTCATGCGAACCCCGACCCTTGCGAGCCGGTATGGAGTGGCAGCGCAGTGCCACAGCCTGCCCATCGTCCATTGCCTTCCCTCCTTCCTTGTGTACTGCTTGGTCACGTTGTGGTCGTGCTTCTGGTTAGCCCAGCCACTCGGTTAAGGTGTCGCGCAGTTCCGTGGCCCCGTCCTGGTTGAGGTAGATCACGCAGGAGCCATCGACGTGGGGGTCGAGCACGATGTTGTTGTCGCGCTGGGTCACCTGGAGGTTGGTGAATCCGATCGGGCCCCGGTGCCGCTCACACGTCGCCGGGATCGTCTTGCGTCGCCCGTGTCTGGCGTGGTGATCGCCCTGATCGGGCACTTTCTGTTCTGACCTGGTCACCGGTCGCGGCGGGTTTGGGTCAGTCGGCGGTGTTGCTGGGACGTTAGGGCTGGTCATGCTGCGGTCCTCCTCGTCGTGTCGTCCGGGCCGGTGGCGGATTTGTCCGCTGCCGGTTTTCCTGCTGCGTTCCCGCTGGTCGAGGGAGTGTGGGGTGGTCTCATGCCGGTGGCCCGGATCGTCCAGGTGATCCATTTGGCTTGTCCGGGAGACCTCCGCGCGGGGTGCCACGGTCGTCTCGTCCAGCACCACCGACCGAAATGGCAGACCTGCTACTGCCTCTAGTGGCACTGGTTGGTCAGTGCAGGCGAACTCCACCGTGACTGACTTGTCCCGTTCCTTTTCCGCCGCTGGGTCAGCGAACGTCCCCCGGAACAAGGGCAACCCGGTCACCTCATCGGTTCGGGGCCGCGCTGGCCGGTTACGCGCCCGGTCTTCCTGAGATTGGTACTCCATCACCGGTGTGATCTCCCCGACTAGGAACAAGCCCTGGGGGAACCACTCATCGAAGTCAGCCCTCAACCTCAGCGTTTTCGGTGCCGCCATGCTCATCACCGCTCTTTCTCTGACGTTCTGTCATCTCGTCTGTCGTCTGGATCAGCATCTCTCCGACCGATCGGGCCTCATCGATGTTGAACTTCAGGCCCCGCAAGCCGGGTATCGCCAATACCAGCTGGTCCCCTTCTGGGAAAACCCAGATGTATCGCTCCGCGCCTTCCTCGACTACTCCAGCTCCGGAGGACCTAGCCTCAACCGCCCGCGAGCGTTGTGCCCCTGTCGTCATCTCTGTGTCCTCTCATCAGTCCGTCCCCTTCATCTCGTGGGCCTTCTCGGACGCGCATACCATCCTCCTGATCGGCCAAATCGCCAACTAACACCGCGCATATGCGTCCCTGAAACACCCGCGAATATGCGTTAGGCGCATACGCGCACGTCACGCATCCCGGTGCGATACACTCCGCGCATACGCCGCGTCATGACGGGAGCACCGTGAGCGATCACCCCACACACCACCAGTGCCCCTCGTGCAGCACTGCCCCGGCCGCAGACCACCTCTGCCAGGCCTGCGTCACAACCACCGGCGCTGCGCCGGATGTCCCCCCGGTGCTCCCGCCGAATTCTGGGAACAGCCCGGCATCAGATCGGCCCTGATCAGCCGGCATTTCGGGCGCTTTCTCCGCGTCTACCGGACCGCCCAGTCGCCGCAGGTGACGCAGGCTCAGCTGGCTCGCTGGCTGGGCATCACCCAGGGCCAGCTCAGCCGGATCGAGCGATCCAGCACACCGATCCATGATCTGGGCAAGCTGGACAAGTGGGCGTGCACACTGCACGTACCGGCAGATCAACTGTGGTTCCAAGCCTCGTCCTGCTGCTCTGAGCACCGCCAAGCGAAGCCAGATCGAGCTAGCGTGGAGAAGTCAGAGTCCAGCGAAGGGAGCGACGTGCGCCGACGGAGCCTGTTTAAGGCCACCGGGGTCGCAGCCTCCGCGGGTGCTGGTCTTCTCTCCAAGACCCCCTGGCAGCGACTGATCGACTCGGTCAATGCAGGGCGACCCGTTGACGCCGCCACCGCCCAACTCATACGCGATCGAACCGTTGACCTCTTTTACGCTGACGAAACTGTTCCGTCCCGCGAGTTGCTTGAATCGACGATACAACATCGAGACACAATTGATGTATTACTTGAGAATTCACGTGATGAATCTGTCCGGAACTGTCTCGTGGCCACTAGAGGTGAAACTGATGCCCTGGCGGGCTGGCTCCTGTTCGACCTCGGCCGAGCAAACGAGGCGGTAAATGCTTGGCGTTCGGCGTTGAAGGCTGCCAAAGACACAGGTGACGGTCCTCTTGCTGCCTGTGTACTCAGCTATTGGAGCTATCTGGCGGCATCACGGAATGACACCGCGCCCGCGGTGCGGCTGTTGCAGCAAGCGGGGGAATACGTCCCCGGCTCATCGGCGCCCGCTACGCGTTCCTGGATTTCGGCACGCGAGGCAGAAGAATTAGCACGCCTGGGTGACGAAACCGGAGCCCTGCGCGCTGTTGAGCGCGCACTGACAGCCTTCGATTTCGCCCGACCACGATCAGAGCGACCATGGACGGTGTTCTTCAGCCCAAGCAGGCTCGGAAGCATGACTGTATCAACGTATACAACGTTGCATCACCGGGACACCACCGCCGCAGCTGACGCACTACTGGCATCCCTACCGCCAATAAACAATAAAGTCCGCGCTATCGTGCTTTCCGATCTCACGGTCAACGCTGCCCAAATGAAAGATTATGACCGAGCCGCGGCGCTGGTTCCAGGCGCTATCGAACTAACAATACACACTGAGACTAGCATGGCCAAACAACGACTCCTCGCTTTAGCTTACTCGCTTCACTCGATGGACAGCCCACACCCCGCTAATCTTCTGCGTGAGCAAATTATCTCGACTCTACGCCGGTAAGTAGGCGGAATGAAATAAGTTATCCACTTGGGGCATTGTCGAGCCTGTGACCAGCGATGATGTTTAATTCGGCGGATTAGTTATTCCATTCCGGCTCCTAACCCCCCGGGCACCTGGAGACTTATTCGCGGTCTTGATCAACCACGAGTTCACCGCCGGTCTGACCTGCTCAGCCCTTGATCGACTCACTCTAGATGATCTTATGAATAAGCCTCCTGACAGGGGCAAGCCTTATCGGTAGCCCACGACCCGCAGACCCTTGCGTCTCTTCCTGAATTATCCCCGCCCCTGATGAGAGTGATACATGAGCGCACCCCAGCCGATCCCCTCCCGGACTAAAAGGGAGACCAGCGGTCTGATGCACTCGCGATGCCGCGGATCGTCCGCATCCGTGTACGGTACTCGTTGGCTACTTCTGCGGACTCGTTGACATGCTGCATGATCCAGGTAGTCATCTGGATTTCGTGCGCAGCTCGCAGAATAGCAAAACCGCTGACCCATGACGTTATGTCGTAACCATACGCCTCCGCAAACTGTTGTACTCAGCGTCGGTCCACCACCTGGCTGTCTGATATTCAGTTGCGGTCCGAGCGAGATCCCACTCTGGCTGCCCCCACGCAAACCGTTCAAAATCGATAAGGATCGGGTGATCGTCACAGAACATAAGGTTTTTGACATGAGCATCCCCGTGAATAGGTGCCGCGGGTAGTGGATACCGCAGGCGCGGCAACTCCGATCGAATTTCTTCCAGACGGCGCAGCAGAAAATCCCTGTCCGCTTCCCCGACCGGGGCAGATTCGATCCGCCTGCCAACTCGGCCAAGAACATCCTCACACGGCAAATTGAACGCCGCAGGTCTCGGTGTCCGGTGCAACCGGCGAAGCAACGACCCGAGAGCCCTCACATCCCCTCGGTGACCCGTACGACCAGAAATGTAACGCCAGAATGTGACCGGATGCCCAGCGGCGCGGACAGGCTGGAAAACCTCATATACCTGAGCGGCGGGGAACTGGTGCTCAGCAAGCCAGCGCGCCACGGCAATTTCCTTTACAGCATCATCCCAGTAATCCATCGTACGCGCGATGCGAATAACAACAGAGTGCGAAGACAAACGAAAAAGAGCGTTCTCGCCAAGACGAATCAGTTCCACATTTGTATCATCCAGCCCAGACGCATCACACGCCATTTTGAGGACGCGTTCGGCTGCTGCAACACTGAACCCGCCTGCCCCGTTAGCGGTCACACAAGACATCGCAGTCACCTTACGATCAGAAATAAATCAAGCACTCTAATAACCAGCACCTACGGTAGTGATCACACTTAGAAGAGTGCTCCCTGCATGATATAGAACCACATTCGTATCACTGCCACAGATACCACACCAGGGCACGGCGTCCGGATTGATGATCTTCGGCGTGTCAGGCCGGGATGGGCCACAAAGCTCCGATAGCGGGAAGGAGTCCTCTCACAGACTCCTCACTAACCGGAGTCCCGTTGCTGCTTCATCCTGCCATCAGCGAATCGGGTTTGCTGCGCTCGGCGCTGCGGGGGTTGTGTCCAGCTACTGCCGGGGATCTCCCGGTGCCGGGCAGTGTTGTGTACTAACCCTGCTGACACGGTTCGCTGAGGTCTCTCACGGTCGCTGCGATTCGGGGCCGGGTTCATCCCCGGTCGCGGTGGTGCTTGCATGGTACGCAGCGGCGGTCATGGCCGGCATAGGCTCGTTCACCGCGATCGCCGGATGGCCGCCGATGTCCCGGTGGAGCAGGTCGAGGTTGGGCAAAGACCAAGGAGGTGCCCATGTCAGCCCTGCTGCTTCAGGGCCTTGCCGACCGGTCTCAACCTGACTCAATCCAAGATCCACACTTGCCGAACAACGACTAGAGCTACCTTAGAGCCTGTTGGCAAATGATGTTGGCTGGTTGGCCGGAGATGAGAGCGGTCGCGATTTGATCACGGGTGGCGTGTCGGGCCGGGCATGAGAGCGGGCTCCTGGTAGCCGAGGAGTACCAC
>JALZHU010000013.1 GCA_030860695.1 Actinomycetota bacterium | reverse complement strand
CCGCGATCTGCTCAAGGTCTCCAGGATTTCTCGCTGTTGATCGGACATCGCCAACGACGCTGCTGCTCGACTCATAGCTCACAGCATAACACAAATCTGTAAAATTATTCGTAAGACACTACACTAGACGCCGGGTCTGACATTTTCTGATGCTCCGCAACCATCGTAGGGAAGAAATTCTTACGACCCCCGGCGCGAACGGAGATACTCGGCTTCGCGCTGTTCCGGATGCCGGAGCGGAAAGCGACCCGGCTCGGGTCACCGGCGTGGGATGCGATACTCCACTGATGACCACCGAAGCGGCATCGCAGTATCAAGCTAGGCGAGGACGGTCATGATCCCGGCGAGGTTAACTGCATCGCGCCTGTGCACATCTGGGCGTCTCGCACCTCGAACTGCTCGGTTACCACGACTCCGGGATGGTGGGATGGGACTTCCAGCATCGCGACAACGGGCAAATTGTGGCAAAGCTGTATTACAACGCCCACGGCAGGAGCTGTTGGTGGCGACTGAATCGGGCGTTGACCGACATCGGTATCCAGCGACCCGCCCCATCCGGGGAGATGCTGCGGATGCTGGAGTCCGTCGAACAGCTGATTACGACGACCGTCGACGTCGGGCATGTTATCGACCGGAAGCGCACTGCGCCGCACTCGCATGCCAGCCAGATCGGCTCTTCGCTAGCCGGGTTGGTGGCAGCGAGAGATGCCCCAGCGGGTTGGCGGTGCTTGAAGGCCACCCAGCTGTCACAGCTTCACCAGCGGGACTCCGCCGATGAGCATCAGCCGGACCGTTCCCGACGTGCCGAAATCGATGGTCGCGGTGGCTCGGGGGCCGCTGCCGTCGGTGGCCACCACGGTGCCCAGACCGTACTTGTCATGTGTGACCCGGTCTCCCACGTCCAGCACCAGTGCCGGCGTGTTCTGCCAGCCTTGGAACGGGGTCGAGCGTAGGCCGCGGGCCGCCACTCCGGCCTGCGCGGAATCGCCGCCGGTAACGTCAGCACTGCGACGACCGAAGACAGTCCGCCCGACCGGGCCAGCACGTTCAGGTTCCTCACGCCGCCAGTGCACCAGCGACTCGGGCACATCGGCCAGGAAGCGCGACGCCGGATTGGTCATCGGCTGCCCCCAGGCGGACCGGGTGATCGCTCGGGATAGGTAGAGCCGGTGCTGAGCCCTGGTCAACCCGACGTAGGCCAGCCGGCGCTCCTCAGCGAGCTCGGTCGGCTCACCCAGCGCACGCAGGTGTGGGAACAGCCCATCCTCCCAGCCGGTGAGGAACACCACTGGGAACTCCAGGCCCTTGGCGGTGTGCAGCGTCATCAAGGTCACCACACCACTGGATGACCCATCGTCATCCGGGATCTCGTCAGCATCGGCGACCAGCGCGACGCGCTCCAAAAACGCCGCGAGTGATCCGGGCTCGGCGCCGCCATCCTCGACCGGCACGACCGGCCCACCCTCCGAAGTGAACTCCCGCGCCACGGTCACCAACTCGGTGAGGTTGTCCAGCCGGGAGCCATCTTGCGGATCCTCGGAGGCGTCCAGCTCGGCCCGGTAGCCGGTGCGGTCCAGCACCGCCTCGAGGACCTCCGCGACTTCCTCGCCTGCCGCCACCTTTTCCCGCAGCTCGTCCATGAGCACCACGAACGCCGTGATAGCGTTGCGGGATCTCGGGTTGAGCAGGGGGATTTCCTGGCCGGCCGCGGCGGCCTGCAGCGCCGCAGCGAACGAAATCTGCTCCCGTTCGGCATACGTGGCCACCACGGCCTCCGCGCGGTCCCCGATCCCCCGGCGTGGCGTGTTGAGGATCCGGCGCAGCGACACGGTGTCCTCGGGGTTGTCCAACACCCGCAAGTAGGCCAGCGCGTCCCGGACCTCGCGGCGCTCATAGAAACGGACCCCGCCGACCACCCTGTAGGGCACCCCAAGCCGGATGAACACCTCCTCGAATACCCGGGAAGCGTTGTTGGTCCGGTAGAACACCGCCACGTCGCCGAACCGCGCTTTGCCGCTATCGACCAGATGATCGATCTCTGACGCGACGAACGCAGCCTCGTCGTGCTCGTTGTCGGCGACGTAGCCGACGATCGGCTCACCGTCTCCAGCAGCCGACCACAGCCGCTTGTCCCGGCGGTCGGGGTTCCGGGCGATCACGGCGTTGGCTGCGGACAGGATCGTCTGGGTGGATCGGTAATTCTGCTCCAACAAAATCATTCGGGCGTTCGGGAAGTCCCGCTCGAATTCCTCGATGTTGCGGATGGTGGCGCCCCGGAAGGCGTAGATGGACTGATCAGCGTCGCCCACCACACACAGCTCGGCGGGCTCCGCGGCCGCGGGTCCCACTAGTTCCCGGATCAGCACGTACTGCGCGTGGTTGGTGTCCTGGTACTCGTCGACCAGGATGTGACGGAACCGGCGCCGGTAGTGCTCGGCAACCTCCGGGAAGGTCTGCAGCAGCTCAACGGTGCGCGTGATGAGATCGTCGAAGTCCAGCGCGTTCGAGGCTGCCAGCCGCCGCTGGTAATCGGCGTAGACTTCCGCCACCCGGCGCTGGAGGTCATTCGAGGCCGCCACTGCGGCATCGCTGGGATTGACCAGCTCGTTTTTCAAGTTGGAGATATTCGCCGCCAGGGTGCGGGCGGGGTAGCGCTTCGGGTCCAGATCCAGGTCGCGGGTCACTATCCCGATCAGGCGACGGGTGTCATCAGAATCGTAGATGGAAAAATTTGACGTCAGCCCGGACAACTGGCGGGCCTCCCGGCGCAGGATTCGCACGCACATGGAGTGAAATGTCGACACCCACATCATCGCAGCGCGCCGGCCAACCAGTGCGGTAACCCGCTGCCTCATCTCGGCTGCGGCCTTGTTTGTAAAAGTGATAGCCAGTACCTGCCCTGGCGTTACGCCGCGCTGGGCGAGCAGGTAGGCAATGCGGTGCGCAAGCACTCGGGTCTTGCCGGACCCGGCTCCCGCGACGATGACCAACGGGGAGCCGGCGTGCTCCACCGCCGCACGTTGCTGCGAGTTGAGTCCGGCGAGCAGGTCTTGTGGCGTGGCAGCACCCGGGTGCGGGTGTCCCGCAGGGCCCGGGTGCGGGTGTCCCGCAGGACCTGGAGGGTCGACAACGGAGGCACTCATCGTGGCGACCACGGTACCGGGAGACACGGTCATGCTGAGAGTCCACTCCAGCGGGCAACCCACGCCGCTGGCGGACCGTCCCGCAAAGAAGGCACAGTGGGCGCAAAGAAGGCACAGTGGGCGAGGAGGCCGCCCTGGTGGAGGACCGCAGGGAGGATGCCGTGGATCCCGTCAGCTGGCTGGAGCACGTGGCCAAGAGCTCGCCCGAACTGCTGCTGATCGTGGTCGTGCTCGTGATGTTCGTGGACAGCTTGACCCTGATCGGTGCACTGCTTCCGGGCGATCTCATGCTGCTGGTCCCGGCGGCTGCGGTGGGATCGGGTGGGGCACCGACCGTGGTGGTGGGCGCGGTCATCGGCACTGTGCTCGGCTACACCGTCAGCTACGCAGTAGGTCGGGTCAGCGGTCCCGCCATCCGGCACAGCTGGCTGGGCAGGTGGGTTGGGTCCGACCGGTGGATGCAGGCGGAGCGGCTGCTGCGTGGCCCGGCCGGCCGCACCCTTGCCCTGGTCCAGTTCATGCCGATGCTCAACTATCTGGTCCCCCTGCTAGCCGGTACCTTGAGGGTGCCGCTGAAGCGCTTCGTCCTGCTCATCACGGCCGGCTCGCTGGTCTACTCCAGCTTCTACGTGTCTCTCGGCGTGCTGGCCGCCGGGACGGGCCAGCAGATTGGCGATTCCACCGGCCGGCTGGTGGCGCTGCTGGCCGTGTCGGTGGTGGTGGCCGTCCTGAGCTTCACCGTGCTGGCCGCAGCGGTGCGCCGGATGGCCGAAGAGGATCCGGTCCCCGCAGGGCAGGTAGACGGCGAACCACGCAACGTGGCAGACTCTCTACCGTGCTGAGTCGTCGCCACCGCTTTTTTTACGGGTACCGGATTCCGGTGCCCGTGATGGCGTGACGCACGACACAGACCACCACGACGCCCCGGAGTCTACGGACCTGGGGCGTTACTGCTGCCGGGGAACGTGGGCTCCGGGACAGAATCGGGAGACCACCGAGATGTCCCATCATGCGACCAGCGAGGCGGCGCCCGCAGTCCAGGACCGCCAGCACGACACTGCCATGGACCTCGCCGCGCTACGCTCCGAGATCGACTACCTCGACGCCGAGATCCTGCGGCTGGTGCAGCGACGCACCGAGGTGTCCCAGGCGATCGGCAACGCCCGCCGAGCCGCCGGCGGTCCGCGGGTGGTGCACGGTCGCGAGATGGCCGTACTGAACCGTTACCGCGCGCTGGGCAAGGAGGGCCAGGAGTTGGCGATGCTGCTGCTGCGACTGGGGCGCGGTCGGCTCGGTCACTGAGCGCCGGACTTGTAGCGGCGCCCCCCTCGCCTGCAGAGGCACACTTGATGCATGGTGCATCTGATTGCTGTCCTCGCCGCGCTAGCCGGGCTGCTGGTCGCGCTGGGCCACGGCGGTTACCTTGCGATGCTGAGCTCGGCGGCCAACCGGCGGATCGGGGGCGAACCGGTCAACGAGTACGTCCGCAGCCGGGTCCCGGTGGCCGCGGCCACCCTCGGCGTCGCCCTGTTTGCGCTGTTGCTCACCACCGGGGGGGCGGGTGCTGACGTCCTGGCCATCCTGGCCGGAGCCGGTAGCGGCATAGTGGGCTACCAGGCCCTGCAGAGCACGCGAACGCGCTACCGCAGCGGCGGCTGACCTCATCGGCGGGCACCGCCCGTCCCGCGAGAGCTACCGGACAGCGAAGCGCCGCCCATTAGCGGGTTTCATGGGTAGTGAAGGGCCTAACCTGAGCGGGTGAGCGAGGAGCGCAGTAGGTGAGCGCCGGTACCCGGCTTGTCGCCGCTCGCTACCGCCTGGAGCGGAGGATCGGCGCTGGCGCGATGGGCGTGGTCTGGCGAGCCCACGACGAGCGGCTGGATCGCACGGTAGCGATCAAGGAGCTGCTGATGCAGCCCGGTCTGACTGAAGAAGAGGCACAGACGGCCAGGGCCAGGTCAATGCGCGAGGGCCGCATCGCGGCTCGATTGCAGCACCCGCATGCCATCTCCGTCTACGACGTGGCGCTCGATTGGGGCACCGGTGCCGGGGGCCAGGTGGTGCCGTGGCTGGTCATGGAATACCTGCCCGCGCGCAGCCTAGCCGCGGTTCTCGCCGAGCAGGGAACGCTGGCGCCGCATGCGACAGCCAGGGTCGGCCGGCAGGTCGCCACCGCCCTCGCCGCCGCCCACGAAGCCGGGATCGTGCACCGGGACATCAAGCCGGGCAACGTTCTGCTCAGCCAGAACGGCACAGTCAAGATCACCGACTTTGGAATATCCCGGGCGAGCTGGGACGCTACCGTGACCCACACCGGCGTGCTGGCGGGCACGCCCGCGTATTTCGCTCCAGAAGTGGCCCGGGGCGAGCCGCCCGGTCCCGCCAGCGACGTGTTCTCGCTCGGCTCGACGCTGTATGCCGCGGTGGAAGGCGAACCGCCATTCGGGCTGGACGACAACACCCTGGCAATGCTGCAGACCGTCGCCGCAGGCCGGGTACGGCCCCCGCAGCGCGCCGGGCCGTTATCCACGATCCTGATGCGGCTGCTGGCGGACGATCCAGCGGCGCGTCCCTCGATGCCTGAGGTGGTGGCGGAACTCGGCGCGGTAGCAGCCCACGGCGCCTCACCGGTCGCTCCCCCACTGGTCACACCCTCCGTGGGCACCTCCCCAGCTGGCAGATCCCCGCGCATGAGGACCGTTACTCCCGCTCCGGCGACACCGACCGCGGTGGAGCTGCCCGCCAGCCGCCAGCCGAACGCTCCGGTGGTGAGGCCTGCCAGCCGCCAGCCAGACGCTCCGGTGGTGAGGCCCGCCATCGATCTGGGCCCGTGGTGGCGACGACCTGCGGTGCTGTTCGGAACCGCCGCCTGCGTTCTCTTGCTCGCCATCATGCTGGGGGTTGTCTCGAATGTGGCGGTGCCCACCTCCGGTGGTGGCCAGCTGGCAACCACGTCTGAACAGCCACCGGCGGCCGACGCGAGCCCCCTACCGGCGCCCGACGCGAATGCACTACCGGCGCCGCCGCAACCCGCGCAACCGCAAGCCGAGCAGCTGGAGCAGACTGTCCGCACCTACTACGGCCTCCTGCCCGAGGACACCTTCGCGGCGTGGCAGTTCCTCGGCGCTGCTGAGCGCGCCAAGGGTCTCCAGCGCTACAACGACTTCTGGAGCGGGATCGAGCGGGTAAGCATCCGCGGACCGATTGCCGTACGCGGCAACACCGTGCTGGTGAATCTGATATTCGAGCCGGCGAACCGGAAGCGGACCTTAGAGCGGTACCGACTCACCATGGGCAACTCACCCGACGGTCGGATACTGATCGATTCCGCCACAAGAATCAGCGGTTCGACACTAGCCGCGGCGAAACCCAACGGCTGACACCGGAGAGCTACACCAGGCGGCGGTCGGAGGCCCAGCGGGAGAGCTCGTAACGGTTGGACAGCTGAGTCTTGCGCAGCACCGACGACACGTGGGTCTCCACCGTCTTGATCGAGATGAACAGCTCAGCGGCGATCTCCTTGTAGGCGTAGCCGCGGGCCAGCAGACGCAGCACGTCGCGCTCTCGGGGAGTGAGCAGATCCAACTCCGGGTCGCCGACCGGCGCCGCCCCGGGGCGTTGGGCGAAGGCGTCGAGCACGAAACCGGCCAGCCGTGGGGAGAACACCGGATCACCGGCGTGCACCCGGCGCACCGCATCCGCCAGCTCTCGGCCGGAAATTGTCTTGGTCACGTACCCGCGGGCGCCGCCCCGGATCACCGCGATTACGTCCTCGGCCGCATCGGACACCGACAGCGCCAGGAACACCACGTCGGGTTGTTCGGGACGGACCCGGCGAAGCACCTCCGCGCCACCGCCGTCAGGCATATGCACGTCGAGGAGCACGACGTCGGGACGCAGGTGACCAATCCCGGTGACCGCCTCGTCCACCGATCCGCCCTCGCCGACTACGACGACCGGCGGCACGCCCGGTTCGGCGGCACCAGCCCGGTCCAGCTCGGCCTTCACCCCCGTGCGGAACAGGGCGTGGTCGTCTACCAGGAAGACCCGGATGCCGTCGGCAGTCATGTCTCTTCCCCGACCTTCCGGCGAGTGATGGCCAGTTGGACCTCGGTGCCTGCACCGGGTGCAGTGCGCAAGGTCACCGTGCCGCCGTTGCGTTCCATCCTGCCGCGGATCGAGTCGGCCAGCCCGTGCCGGTCGGCAGCGACGGTCGACGGATCGAACCCAGCACCCCGGTCCCGGACAAAAACGTGTACCTGCCCGGGCTCGATCTCGGCGTAGACGCTGACCTCGGTGACCCCGGCGTGTTTGGCCGCATTGACCATCGCCTCCCGGCTGGCCTGCACCAGCGCGGGCAGCGGTTCCTCCAGGGCGCAGTCACCCACCACAACGACCTGCACGCTTACTGCGTAGGTGTCCTCGACCTCGCCGGCAGCGGCGTGCAACGCCGCCGCGAACGCCGGCGCCGCGGTGCCGCCGTTGGTGCTGGCTTGCGCAGCCCATCCGTAGCCCTGCGGTCCGTAGAGCCAGGCGCGCAGCTCCCGCTCCTGGCCGCGAGCCAGCCGGCGGACCTCCCGAGCCGAATCTGACTGCTGCTGGATCAGTGCCAGTGTCTGCAGCACCGAGTCGTGCAGGTGCGCGGCGATCTCGGCCCGCTCCTCCGTGCGGATCCGGGCTCGGCGTTCCTCGCCCAGTGCCCGCATCAGCCGCAACCACCAGGGCACGGTGAGCACGGCCACGCCAACCAGGGTCGCGGCGGCGGCCAGCAGCGCGAACCGCAGCTGACCCAGATCACCCTGGTTGAGCAGGAACACCGCGATCCCGCTGGCGACGAGCGTGATCCCGGCCAGCACCCGGAGCAGCGCCATCCTCCCGCCCCCAAGGAAGATGCCCGACACCATCCCCGCGCCACTGCGCCAGCGGGTCCGTTGGCTGGCGTCAGCCTCCCGCCACACCACAGCCGCACCGATCAGGGCAATCCCCAACGGTCCGGTCACCCAGCCACCCCAGCCGATACCCAGCGCGGCGCCAGCCAGCGCCAGGCCCGCGCTGAGCGCGATCAGACCGACCGCCTGCTGCTTGTCTCGCGCTGTACTCGGTTGCCGGGCACTGGCGTCGGTCGCCGGCAGGAACGCCCACAGCAGCGCATAGCCCACCAGCCCGGCCCCGCTGAGACTGGCGAGCGCCACAAAGACCATCCGTACCCACAGCACCGGCACACCGAGGTGCTCGGCGATCCCAGAGGACACTCCAGCAATCACCCGGTCCGACCGATGCCGACGCAACCGTGGTGGCCCGGCCACTGGCTGGGCTTGCGGCCGGGCTCCGCTCGCCTGGTCTGCCGGTTCACTCACGGTCGTCATCGTCACACGGGCAGGGGCGCCAGAGGTATCAGGGTCGACCCCGGTGTCCCCCGACCCGGGACGGATCAGGGTGACCCCCGATGGTGCTCGCCGGCCGAAAAGGTGAGGCTCAACAGCGTGAGCGAGATCAACGCGGAACACCCGGTACGGGATTTCTGGACCACCAGACCGAGCCGGCGAACCGACGACCGCAAGGTTGCCGGAGTCGCGGCGGCGATCGGGCGGCGGTATGCCATCGACCCGGTGCTGGTTCGGGTGGCGTTCGTGGTAGCCACCCTGTTCAGCGGCGTGGGGGTGCTGCTGTACCTGCTGGGCTGGCTGCTGCTGCCAGTAGAGGGAGATCAGGCTTCCGCCGCCGAAAGCGTGTTCGGGCGAGGGCGCAGTTCAATGCCGACAGCGCTCACGGTCGTGCTCGTTCTGCTCCTTATTCCAGCAACCGGGGCAGTGTTCAGTGGGCGCGCGGAGGGCGTGCTCGGGCTCGCCGTGGCCTTGGGCGGGCTGGTACTGCTGCACCGCTCCCGGGGCTCGCTGGGCGAGGTTCCGATCCCACCTATTACCGCGGCGGCAGGAGCGGCACCCGGGACTGCGAGCGGGACGGAGACCAGGGCTGAAGCTGGAGATGACCCGGACTTTCACGACGGACGAAGCCCGACCGCAACCACCAACCAGCCTGTTCCCCCGGCGTGGGACCCGCTGGGCGCGGCACCGTTCGCTTGGGACCTACCGGAACCGTCAGCTCCGCCAGCGGAACCCACGCCACCGCGGGGACCCCGATCCAAGATCACTCCGGTCACCCTCGGCCTTGCGCTGCTGACCGGTGGCATCGCGTCGGCGTTCTTCCCTGCACTGTCGGCCGCTCAGATCGCCGCCCTGCTGCTGGGTGTGGTCGGGCTCGGCCTGGTGGTGGGCTCACTGGTACGAGGCGGTCGGGGGCTAATCCTCATCGCCGTCCCGCTGGCCCTGCTCACCTGGGTGCTTCAGGCGGCCCCAGTGACTGGCTTTAAGACCGGCGAGGGCCGGTGGAACCCGGTGACGGTCGCCCAGGTGCAGCCGCGGTATGAGTTAACCATGGGCCAAGGCCAGCTGGATCTCACCGGCCTCCGATTGGCCGACGGTCAGACCGTGACTACCAGCGTCACTGTGGGGTTCGGGGAGACCCATGTCATCCTGCCGTCGAACGTCGACGCCCAGGTGAGCTGCCATGCGCAGTTTGGAGATGTCGACTGCCTCGGTCTCACCGACGCTGGCCATTCAGCCCAGGTGAACGTGCCCAACAACGGAACCGACGGTCCCGGCGGTGGCACGCTGAAGCTCGACGTGCGGGCTGGTTTCGGCCACGTCCACGTGGAGCGCGGATCATGAATGAGACGGACCCGACAATGGCCAATGCAGGACCTCATCAAGAGGCTGACCCCGAAAAGCACCGCACCGACGAGACGAGTGTGCTCACCCAGCGGCAGGGGCCGGACCTGCTCACTCTGGCCGCCGGGCTGGGTGCTCTGGGTATCGCGGGCACTGCGCTGCTCGGCGGCCTTCCCTGGCTGCCTGATCTGGACGCCCGGTGGGTGCTCGCGGCGGTGGCGCTAGTCGTCGGACTAGCGCTGGTGATCGGCTCGCTTCGCTCCCCGCGGCGGGGATCACACTGACCGTATGGACACAGATTCCTCAAGCGAGACCCCGCAAGCCATCCGGACAACCGCAGCCTGGCGCACGGCCGGCGAGCGCGGTGACGTCGAAGCAGCAGGGCGTTGCCTTGCAGCCGGAATCGAAGTGATCTCGCCATTGACGGCTCAGTTCCGCTTCCGCGGCCGCGACCAAGTGCAGGGCATACTCTCCGCAGCGTTCGAGGTGATCAGCGACATCCGGTTCCACACCGAAGTCGGTGACAACGTCACCCGAGCACTGTTCTACCGCGGTCGCTGTGGCGGCGAGCAATTCGAGGAAGCGCAGCTGCTGCGCTTTGATCCAGAAGGATTGATCATCGAGCTGACGCTGTTCGACCGGCCACTGCCCGGCCTGACGGCAATTATGGCAGCAATCGGCCCTGCGCTTCTCCGTCACCAGGGACGACCCGCGATGGCCAACGTCATCGCCGCCGCAGCCAAGCCGCTTGCCGCCATGACCCGACTCGGCGAAGCGCACCTCGTACCCCTCGCCGACCCAGGACGCAGCTAACCGACGGTTACGGCAATGCCGACAGGTCTACAGCTCAGCGGAGCCTTGCGATTCGATGATCTTTACGGCGACGTGCGCGATTAGCCGGTCATCTGGATCACCAAGGTGCAGGCCGGTGATCGCCTCGATGCGCGCGATCCGGTAGGCAACGGTGTTGGTGTGCAGGTGCAGCATCCGGGCGGATTGCTTGTGGCTGCCGTGATGGCGCAAGTACACGGACAGGGTATGCACCAGATCCGTGCGGTGCTCTGCGTCATAGTCGAGCAACGGACCGAGCACGTCGCGGGCAAACCCCATCAACTGCTGCATATCGCCGATCGTGCACAGCAGCCGGTAGATGCCTAGCTCGTCGTAGAGCACTGGCTGGCCGGCCCGGCCCAGGCGCAGCCCTAGGTCGATCGCTCGCTCAGCTTGGCGTACTCCGCGGGGTGCAAGCTCGGGGGAGTCCACCTGCTCGCTCAGCCCACAGGTGGCCTCCGGATCCAGCCGGCACAGCGCCGCCAACGCTGCAGCACTCGGATCACCCGGAACGATCACGACGAGCGCACCATCCCGCACAGCTGCGGCTGCGCCTGGCAACACCGCCGCAAGCCGCTGTGCCCACCCCCGTTCCGTTGGCTCCGGGCGGAGCATCGCAATGCGCAGTGGCACGTCATCGCGCAGACCCAGCGACCGGGCCTTGCGCCGGGCGTCCTGAGCGTCCAGGAAATGACCCGAGACCAAGGCGTCGACCACGCTGCTGCGGTAGCGCTGGTCCAGCTCAGCGCTGGTCTGCTCGTGGGCCAGGGTCAACGCGAACAGCGTGGCCGCATAGGTGATGGTGAGGAACTCGGCGTCGTCCGGCTGCATGCCGTAACTGCCGGCCACCGGAGCCTCATCGATCACGAGCAGGTAACCCAGACTGGTCTCGCGGACCACGACAGGGGCCACCAAGCAGGCTTGATCCAGCAGCGAGCCGGGGATAGCCGGGATCCGCAGCGGCCGCCGCGCGGCCTCCAGCGCGCGAAGTAACCGGTCGACGCTGGGATCGGTGCGGTTCCATCGCAGCCCTCGCAACGACCCTGACCCGCCGGCCTGGGCCCGCAGCCGGAATGCCGTGTCCAGCAACACGATCCGCTTGCCGACCAACCGGGCGAACACCTCGGTGAGCCGCACCGGGTCAGCCCCGCTCAGCGCCGCATCCGCCAGTTCGTCGCATACCGCCATGGTCCGCCGGTAGATCGAGTTCTCCCGGGACAGACCGCTGCGCCCGGTATCGCTGCTCCGGGCAAGTGCCGACTCGTAGGTCCCCGAACTGGCCCCCGGGCTGGTCACGGCCTCGTCCGCAGCTGCGCGAGAGCGTTCACCAGCTGCGCCGCCGGTTCATCCATCCCGCTGGGTACGTGCACCACGACACCGGAGATCAGGTGCCGCAACTTCTCCACGGCACTGACGGAGTGCTCGACTGTCTGCTCGGGATTGCCCTGGTTGCGCCGGGCGGTGGCGAGCGCGGACAGCGGGATCGACACCTCCGGGACCTCGTAGGACAGCCGTTGCAGGGTCTGGATGTCTTCGAAAGGCGCCAGCGTCGCGAGCACCGGCACGGCTATCCCGCGGGCCCGCAACGCGCCGAGCACCCGGCTGGCCTCCTCGACATCGTAGATCACATCGGTGACCAAGAAGTGCGCCCCGGCGCGGAGCTTGGCCTCGGCCCTGTCCAGCTCGTGTGCGAGATCGTTGACGGCGGTGCCCAGCGCGGCACCGATCATGAACCGGGTGCGCTCGGCGATGGCGACGCCCCGCCAGTCGATGCCCTCGTTGAGCGCGGCCAGCATGGAGACGAGGCCGACCGAGTCGACATCCCAAGGCGAACCGAATCCGGGACTGGGGTAGTCGCCGGCCACCCGAGGGCTGCCAGTACGGCATACCACCATCCGCAGCCCAAGCGCGTGCGCGCCCAGCATGTCAGCCTGCAGAGCGGCAAGATTGCGGTCGGCGGCCTCCACCGGCAGCAGCACCTCGCTGCCCACCCGCTCACTGACCACCACAGCGGCGCCAACCGGGCTGATCCGCGCCGCTGGGGGGGCCGCTTCAATGATGGCCAGTAGCCCAGCGCCAGCCGCTCGCAGCGTCGTCGCCCGCTCGAGGAATTCGGGAACCTGCGGGCCATTCGGAGCCTGCAGCCCGACGGCCACCACCAGCTCGCCCTCCCAGTGCGCGGGCCAGCCACTGCCCGGGGCCGGCTGCACCGTGCGAGTCCCGATCGACGAGGGACGCCGCGCCGCAGCGGCCGAGGCCGGGGGCCGCTGGACCGAGGGCAGCACATCGACTACATGGGAGATCGCCCGCACATGAGCGGGTGTCGTCCCACAGCACCCACCCAACAGGGTGGCCCCGGCGGCTACGAACCGATGCGCGGCCTCAGCGAAGTACGCTGCGTTGCGGGCATAGCGGACCTGCTTGCCAAGCCGTTGCGGCACACCCGCATTGGGCTGCACGGACACCGGCACCCCGGTGCTGCGGGCCAACTCACCGACCACGCTTACCAGGACCGCGGGGCCGACCGTGCAGTTGGCGCCCAGCGCGGTAACCCGCAGATCGGATAGCACCGCGGCTGCCTCCGCAGGATCCTCCCCGCGCAGGGTCCGGCCGTCGTCGCCGAAGGTCAGCTGGGCCACTACCGGCAAGTCGCTCTCCGAGGTGGCCACCTCGACCGCCTGGACCAGTGACTCCAGGTCGCCGAAGGTCTCCAGGATCAGCAGGTCGACCCAGTCGCACAAAGCCGCGATCTGCTCGCGCAGAGCCTCAGCTCGGGCACTCGCGGGTACTCGGCGCACCGCGGGGGCGCTGGCCGCCGGTCCGACCGACCCGGCGACCACCACCGGGTGCCGGGCCCGCTGCACAGCCTCGCGGGCCAGCCGCGCGCCAGCGACGTTGATCTCGGAGACGCTGTCTTCGAGACCAGCCCCCGCTAGCCGGAGCCGGTTCGCGCCGAAGGTGTTGGTCTGCAGGATCCGGGCACCCGCGCTGACATACGCCGCATGCAGGTCCCGGACCAGGGACGGGCGCGACAGGTTGAGCTCGGGCAGCGAGCGGTCCAGCGGTACCCCGGCCGCATGCAGCATCGTGCCCATCGCGCCATCGCAGACCACCACCTGACCGGCGCGAAGCTCCTCCAGCACCGTCCGGGGCTCGCCTGCGTCCACTGCCTTGCCTCCTGCTGGAGGATTCTCCTCCCGGGACTGCCACCGGGCCAGACACCAGTGGTGGCCGAAATCGGCACCGGGGTATCGCCTACTGGCTGTTATTCGAGCAGGCCTGCTCGAAGTTCACCCGTGATTCGCTGAATTAGAGCCGCCGCATCCGGACCTGTTATTGCCACGGCTCGAAGCTCGCCGAAGAAGTGAACGTACTGTGCCACCTCGTCTACACGATCTTCCCCGGATCGGTGACGTGCTCGGCGCCCAGCCATACGCCCTCACTGTCGTAGTGCATGTCGTACAACTCAGCGGAGTCGAAAAGCCAATAGTCGTGCTGCGGTAGATCCCCAGGCCAGGGATCGTCCTCGGCGATGGGGATAATCCGGAGGTCTTCCCCGGCGACCGCGTTCGGTTCGTAGCCCCAGGTGAGCTCGAACCGCAGGTAGTCGGTCAGCGGCTCGCGCACCACATGTACTCGTTGCACCGCCTTGCCGGCCTGGACGTTCGAGGCGATCATCGATGTCCATTCAAGCTTGACCTGCTCTGACGGGTCTAGGCTTGCCCGCAAGGAACTGGTTTAGAAGATCCAGATTTCGTTGACCTCGGTAGACCTGGAGAGTCTCCAGCCGGAACACCGAATGGGCGAAGTATGGAACAGGGCGCCGAACTCCTCGGAGTTCGGTGAGATCAGCTCAGTCATGAGCTACCACCTCCCTCGTCCTGGAGTCGACGTGCCGCCTCGATGAGCACTTCGCGCTTGATGCGGACCGCGCCCTCGCCAGGGAGCACACTCTCCAGGGCAGTCATGCCAGGTCGCGGTACTCGCCGGCAATTCGGGTGAACACTTCCCGGGCCTCATCACCGAAGACAGCGACGCCTTCAAGCTCCGCGAACCGGCAGTCATAAGCCCGAACCTCCACCGGGTCGGTGATGAACGCGGTGCCCGATTCGGTGCCGACGATCACCGTGTGGGTGTCGTACAGATGGAAAGCGTGCCGGGCGTGCATGGTCAGCGGCCGGTCCCACGGAATGACCCCGAGCCTTATGTTCGGGCGACGGGTGAGTTCGGCGAGGTGGTCAAGTTGGGCGGCCATGATGGCGGGGCTGCCGATGTGCCAGCGCAGTGCGCCCTCGGCGTGTACAAGGGTGAACTGCCTGTCGGTATCCAGGATGGCCTGGCGTTGCCGGCGGGACTGAGTGAGCTGTTCGAGCGTATCCCCGCTTACTCTTCCCGACATCATCGCCTGCGCATAGTCAAGCGTCTGAGCCAGGCCGATGACCATGGCTGGTTGGAAGCTGCGGACCAGCGCGGAGGACTGCTCGATCCGACCAATGCGTTCCTGCATCTCCCGTGGTCGCTGAAGCACGATCCGGGCCGAGGTGGTGCCTTCCTGCAGGTTCCGGGCGATAGCCAGCAGTCCTGCACGTATCTCGGCGGGCGCTCGGTATGCCTTGCACAGGGCGGTGACCTCCTTGACGGTGGGCGCTCGGCGCCCGGTCTCCAGCCGCGACACAGTTGGCTGAGACAGCCCCGCTCGCCTAGCGGCTTCGATGCCGGACAGGCCAGCGTCCTGCCGCAGACGGCGTAGGGTCGCTGCGAGTTCAGGACGGGCGGGACTATCGGCCAAACTGTCGTGTTCTCCGTCAAGCCACTCGGTGCGCCGAGCGATGATGCTGTGGATGGTCATTCCACCAGGTGACGAAGTCTATGCCTGACTCCCACGCGACCTCGGCGGCCATGCGGTACTCGGAGACGCGCTGTGGACCCAGGATCTCAGCCGCGTGGAACTGACCGTCGGGCTGGTAGTGCATGGCAACGACCTCGCGGCCGTCGATGAGCCAGAAATCCCCGCCGATGCCCGTGAGTTGTGGCGGTAGCTGGGTCTCGGCGAGGTCGATGATTCGGATGATCTCCCCGGCCTGCGAGTTGAGGGCGTAACCCCACTCGCAGGCGTACCGCTCGTAATCGGTGATCGGGTCATGAATGATCCGTACCCGGCGACGGGATCGGCCCTGCTCGGCCCACGCGCGCAGGGTGTCCAGCCACGGCTGCTTGCGCTCGGGGGTGGGCGCGTCGGCTCCCTCCAGGTAGCGGTGGTAGTCAGTTCCGTCGGAGGCCACCTCGTACGCCGGGAGTGTCTCCCATCGGAACAGATCCCGGCTGGTCGTCTCCAACACCTGCCTGAGCTGGGACAAGTCGATTAACGTCACGCTGGAACCTCCTGCTTGATCAGGCTTGTGGGCAGGCTGAGGCGCGGTGTCGGGGCAGGTGCTCCGTAGCCGCGTCAGTCGCATGGCAGGACCTTCCTCGGTGCGCTCAATGCTCGCCCAGCATGACCGGGACACCGAACGGTAGTCAAGCAACAAGGGAATACCCAGCTAGCGCACAGCAAAGACTGCTCTTGATTTATTCCAACGATGGGTGCATAGTGGACGTCACGCTGATCAGCTGAGCGGCCGCACTCTTCAACCGATTCAGCGCGAGAAGCTCTGCCGGTCGTCCGCCCTGCCGCCCCGGCGCCGGCAGCCGGCAGCCGGCAGTCCAGCTCAGTGACGAGAGGTCGCAGTGAACAGCCGCAAGAACTGGATGGGCCGCACCACCTGCCGTACTGGGAGCAGGAGCGGTGTGCGGTGGAAGGGCGCCGCATCGACGGCGGCGGTCGATGCACCGTGATCGCCATCCGCGACCGGAAGCGGCACGGGTGGGTGCTCTACCCGCACGGAATGGCCAGTCTCGCAGTGCTCATCGCCGATGACGACGCCCGCACCCTCGCCGCCCGCATCGCGCCCGCTCCATGACCGGCCTGGCATTCGACGGATCACGCCAGAGGAGAGCAGATGAACCCGAACCCGTTATCGTCAGCAGCATTGCGGTTGGCTTTTCCTGCTCAGCGATCCGCTGAGTCGGTGTCGCCGACACCACCGTTCGTGATCAGTGTTGAGCTGCCCGAGCCCTTCGACGCGCGGTGGAACCGGCTGCCGGGCATCACCATCGAGGGTCGAGTGATCACCATTGATCCGGCGCAGTACTTCTTCCGGTTTGACTCCTCGTCGTGGCTGGTCTGCGACTGGGACGGCGTCCGCGAGGAACTGCTTGATGTGACGGAGTCCACCGAGACGGCACTGGAGCAAATCAGCCTGGATTTCATCCGCACCCACGGTCGGACCACCAGCGACCCGGCCGAGGTTCTCTCGATCGCGTGGCAGGTGTACTCCTACCTGTTCCGCGACGAACTGCTGCCGGTCGCCGGTCTAGAGGAGATCGACCCCGAGCAGCTGCGGATGCTGCGTGAAGCAGCGACCTTGATGGCACTGAACAAGGTCGAACTGGATGGGACGATCAGCAACATCGGCCCATGCTGGTTCTTCCCGGCGGCCACCTCGGTGGTGTTCGACCTCGATGACGCCACCGGCGCCATGCTCGATGAGGTGTACCACTCCACCTGGTTCAATGAGTCCCGTCGAGTCGAGTCGATCAAGGCGCACGCGGCTCTGGGCGGCCGGTTGGTGCACGGCTGTCAGTCCGTGCCCAACATGTCCGGTGGCGCGTGCGTACCTTATGGGGCCTCAATCACGCGGTTCCGGGAGGATCTGAACGAGTTCCGCGCCGAGTGGCTGGCAGCGGTCCACGCCTGCCGTGAAGACTGAGAGCAAACGCGATGAACACCACGGACGTCGCCGGCCTGCTGCCGCCACTGCTGGCCTCTGCCGGACTCCCCGATGGGCCTCAGCGTGAGCCCTTGCGCGTGTGGGCGCATTCAGCTGTCGAACGGCTGCACTTCGTAGGCGGGGCGTCCGTGGTGTTCAAGTACGCCGATACACCGTTCGATACCGAAGATGTCGCCCTACGCCTGGCCGCGAGCCACGGCGTCCCCGTTCCGGCACTCCGCGCGGCCCGGACCATTCCTGGCATGCTTGGCATGCTGCTGGAAGACCTGGGCGAACCGGTGCGAGACGCCGATGACCGCGACGGAGCACGCGCCGCAGTCCACCTCCACCGGGTCACGGCCGCAGCACCCGGCATGACGCGTCTCGATTCCGCCGCCATGGCCAGCCTGCCCCGGCGGATCACCAACCGCTTGCAATGCCTGGGTTTGGTCGACCTCGCCAAAAAGGCTCGCGCGCTCGACGCCGTAGCGACTAATCGGGCCGACGGCGCTGAACTGCGGCCGTTTGGCCTGTGCCATTCGGAGTTTCATCCCACCTCACTGCACATCAGCGTCAGCGGCTGGCGGCTGCTGGACTTCGCCCGCGCGTTCATCGGCCCCGGTTTACTCGACCTCGCGTCCTGGCACGGCACCCTCGATAACCCGCAACCAGAACGCACCCTTGAACTGATCGAGTCTTACGTCGCCGGGGGAGGCTCACAGCAAGCGCTAGCAATGCGTGGCGGACTCGACGCCGCCTCGTGGGCGCTGGGGTGGCACCGCATCTGGATCGTCGACTGGTTTGCCGAGCAAATCGAACGCGGCTGGGCACAGGAAGCGGAACACACATGGACTACCGCCATCGGCCGACATCTCGGCGAAGCCTGCACGCTACTCAAGATGTAGCAGTCCCCACCCACTTCGAATGGACCCGCCAACCCGGGATCGGTCCCGGCCTTGCCATACTCGGTGAGCTGCAGGGGCAAACTGTTGTCGAGGTTGGCTGCGGAGGCGGCCATAACCTAGCCCACCTCGTCGCGTATCACGGCGTCACCGGAATCGGCGTCGATCACGACGCAGAAAAAATCACCAGGGCGCGCCTTGCCTATAGCCACCTGCCCAGCATCGGTTCATCCTCGCCGACGCCGTCGACCACCTGGCGTCAACCAAGCAGGCGTCCGTTGACATCTGCCTGTCCATCTTCGGCGCGTTCAGCTTCACCGACCCAACATTCCTGCTCACCGCTACCAGCCAGGCGATACGTCCTGGTGGGCTGCTTGCCGTAGCTATGCGAGCGGACGATCACCACGACTACGTGATCGTCCTTCGCCGACGACACACGTCGCCGAGCTGCGTGGCCGGCAACCACACCGCCGCGCTACGAGATGGCGATGCCGTGATGATTAAGCAGCAGAATACCGAGCTCACGGGCCCGCACGGCGGCCTGAGTGTCGCCCTCGGCAGCGGCGATGATCGATCCCTTCATCAGGATGTGCCATTGGCGAGCGAACGAATCGGGGTCCTCCACCCCGGCTTGCGCCGCGAGGTTGCACAGGTAACTGCGGATGTTCGCCAAGTGCTGGACACTGGCCAGCCGGACCGGACTGTCCCGGTCGGTCACTTCAAGTAGCACGTTAATAAAGGAGCAGCCCTCGAAATCCGACCGGGCGAACCACTCACTGAAGATCTCGAAGATAGCCAGCAAGCGCTGCACTGGGGTGTCGCCCCGGCGCTGGGATTCGGCCTGCACCCAACCGTGGGTCCAGAGGGCCTCGCGACGCTCAAGGAAGGCAAGGATAAGCTCATCCTTGGACGCGAAGTTCCGGTACAGGGTCATCTTTGCGACGCCCGCCTCACCGATCACGGCATCGACCCCGACAGCGCGGGTGCCGTGGCGGCTGAACAGATCGTACGCCGCCCGCGCCACCCGCTCGCGGCCGCTTTTCGTATCGGGACCGACGACAACGACAACGTCATCGGTTTCCCCGGGTTTCTGCGGGGGTTCCTGAAGGGGGTTCTTGGGCACCATTACCAATCCTGAGGAGGAAAACGCCCGAGTGTACCAGTGGGGGGTTCCGCCCCGGGCTCGCGGAGGTACCCGAAATGATCACTGATGATAGATTACCGCAGGTTGTCGAGGTCCGGTCGGCCGTCGCGGAGGACCTGCCAACCGTCCGCTCGGGCTGGAGGCCATCCTGCGGCTAGCTGGCTACTGGCTACCCTCGCTGGTTCCCGCGCCACTAACGTCGATGCGTAGGCTGCACGCTCATGAGCAGGCCGATCCAGCGCCGGCTGCGTGACCCGCTGCGTGTAGTAGTCGTCGATGACCACCAGATGGTGCTCGACGGGCTACGCGCGATGCTGGCGGGCTATTCCGACCAGGTCGAGATCGTCGGTGAGGCCACCGAGCCGGAGCTCGCGATAAAGATCATCACTGGGCAGGAGCCCGACATTACGCTGCTTGACGTTCGGTTACGGGGCTCCAGCGGGTTGGACCTCTGTGCGGAGATCCGCAAGCGGCAACCCGGCTGCAAGGTCGTGTTCTTGACCGTGTACGACGACGAGCAGTATCTCTACCAGGCACTGCGGCTCGGCGCCGCCGGATTCCTGCTCAAGCGAGTACGCGGCGGTGAGCTGGTGGACCACCTGCAGCGGATCCATCAGGGCGAGATCCTCATCGATCCCAGCCTCGCAGCGAAGGTCGCGATGTCGGTGGCCCACCTACGCGGTGAGGAGTTCTGGCCGGGCGCCCGTCTCGGGCTGACTCAGCGGGAGAGCGAGGTGCTCGGGCTCATGGTGGCTGGGCTGTCCAACCGTGCCATCGCTGGCCGGCTCACCGTCAGTGAGGAGACCGTCAAGACGCACGCCCGGGGGATCTACCGCAAGTTGGACGTCCCGGACCGCTCCGGCGCGGTCGCCGCAGCGCTGCGGGAGGGAGTATTCCAGTGATCCGCTCACGGCTGGGCCTGGCCGACGCCGACTCTGACGCCCAGCTGCTGCACCGGGTGATCGAGATCCTGTCGGCGGGCCTCCACCTGGACGGGGTCGTCCAGCGAGTGGCCGACCTGATCACCGAAACCACCTCGACCGACGTCTGCTTCGTGCACTTGCTGGATAAGCCGCGCGGGCGGCTGCAGCTGCGCGGCGCCACACCACCCTTCGATCAGTTCGCTCGGCAGATCGAGCTGACAGTCGGCGACGGTGTGACCGGGTGGGTCGCCGCGCACTGCGAGCCGGCAGTGATCGTCGACAACAAACGCGACGATCCGCGCTATCTCTACATCCCCGAGCTGCGCGGGGAAGACTTCACGTCGATGGCCTCGGTGCCGATGATCACCCGGCCCGGTGATCTCGTCGGTGTGCTCAACGTGCACACCCGAGACCGCCGCGAATTCACCAAGGCCGACGTCGAGTTGCTGGGCACGGTGGCGAGTCTGATGGCCGGGGCCATTGAGAACGCCAGCCTGCACAGCAGGCTCGCCGAGCGGGAGGAGGCGATGGAGCGCTTCGCTGAGCGGATCGTCCTGCTCCAGGAAACCGAGCGGCGCCGGCTCGCCGGCGAAATCCACGACGGCATCAGCCAGCGCATCGTCAGCCTGTCGTTTCACCTCTCAGCGGCGGCGGACGCGGTCACCTCCGACCCAGCCAACGCCGCCGAGCAAATCGCTCGCGCCCAGGAGCTCGCCGCGGGGGCGCTGGACGAGACTCGGCACGCGATTGCCGGCTTGCGCCCTCCCGTGCTGGACGATCTCGGGCTGGCCGCCAGCCTGGAAAGCCTCGCGCGGTCGACCTCGCTACCCAACGTCCAGGTGGACACCGTGACGGCCAGCCTACCCGAACACGTCGAGACCGCGGTGTACCGGATCGCCCAAGAGGCGCTGCAGAACGTGATGAAGCACGCCAGCGCCGCGCACGTCCAGCTGCGGCTGTCGGTGGCCGCCAACGCGGTCCTGCTTGAGATCTCCGACGACGGTGTCGGCTTCGACCCAGCCACCACGACCGAGCGAGCTGGGCCGGTCGGTTATGGCCTACCGGGCATGCAACAGCGTGCCGAGCTACTAGGCGGGCAGCTCACCGCGGACAGCACCCCCGGCCGCGGCACCGTGGTACGGCTGCGCGTCCCGATCGCCCACGAATGCTAGTCGGGACCGCTGGTCTCCGCGCCGCTGGAGCGTGGCTGAGTCAGTCTGGTGCAAACAGTCACCAGTTCCAGGCACTGGACCCGGCCCTGCCGCCACTCGTCGAGGTACGTAGGAGCCAGCCAGCCGAGGCCCAGGAATATGTCGATCGCGCTGACGTACCGCTGCTCCGCGAGGACCGCCTCGGCCACACGCTCGACGCGCCACGCGAGCGCGCTGCCACCCATGATTCCCCTCCCGCGTGCCACGCCCGGCAGACCCCGCCGGTTCTGATGGGCCTTAAGTGTGATAGCCGACGTGATGCTCGACGACGACCTGATCCGCCGGGTGCGGGAGCTGCGGCACGAGAACTGGCCGGACGTTGCTACCTCCGACGGAAAGACAGCGGTCAATGCAGAGCGTAGCCGAGCGTTCGCAATCCCTTGCGGAAGGCGGTGCCGTGCTCGGGCGGGATAGCGAGGTGCCGGTCGCCGACCGGAAGACACAGCATCCGGAGCCTGCGATCGTTCGCGATGAGGGTGGCCAGCGCGGGATCCGCGCATTCCACGAGCTGGGCTATGCCAAGATCCCGCAGTCGACTCGCCCGGCCGGCGACGTCGTCGATCAAGGTGGTAACGGTCGAGGGCAGATCTGCGTGGCAGCGGCTACCCAGAAAGCGACTGAACTCCTCCAGCGATCGGTCCGCGTCGAGGGCAGCGAGCAGCGCCGTCGCGGTCAACGACCAGACGCGGTCGGAGGTCCGCTCAGTGTAGGCGTCCAGCATGAGCCGGTCAGCGGCAGAGATCTCGCCCACCGCGACGATGTTGAGATTGGGCAGAACCTTGAGTGTCTGCGTTGGTAGGTCGGTGGCCTGATAGGTGCCGGCGAGGCCGAGGGCGTAGGCGCCCGAGGCGTTCATCCGGATGGCTCGAAGCCCGTCGTAGCGGCTCAGGTAGTCGAGATCAGCGGCGCCCCAGTTCCCGCGGAAGTCGTCGCGGGCACCTGCCGGATCGGTGTAGGCGACATCGATGAGACCGAGCGTGGCGGCATACTCGAACAGCACGCACAGCGTGTAGCGGCCTTCCAGGATGGGCCAGTCCGAAAAGCCCGCATAGCCGAGGCTGCCGTACTCGGGATCAACGAGATACAGCTTCCAGAGGCTCCGCTCACTGCGAGCGACGGTGGGCGGCAGGTTGTCGCGCCGCATCGTGGCGAACAGCTCCTCGACGGTGACCCACTCGCCGGCTGGGCAGGTTGCCAGAGCAGCGGCGACGGTCTGCCGCCGGGGCTTGAGCGCGGTCAGGACGTTCGCCGCGCGCTGGCCCTTGATCGCGTCGATCCGGCTCATCTCGTCGATTAACCCGTGGCTCACCCAGCGCCGCCACATCAGGCGGACGGCGTCGGCGGCAGGCCTGGACAATGCCGCGCGACCGCGGGCAGTTAGTTGCAGCCGGTTCCCGGCCTGCTCGGCCAGCCCGCCGGCGTGGATGAGCAGCGGCCAGGCGAAGGCGGCGATCGCATCATGGGAAAGGAAGTCCCCCGCGGACAGCACTTCGGCGACCGCGGTGACCGTCGCCGCGCTCCCTTACGGCCCCGCCTCGACGCCAGCCACGGATGGTTGGCCTTGGGGCCGTCAGCACGTCATCGCTCAGGTTCGGTGGCGGCCCAGGCCAGTGCCCACTGTCTACAGTGTCGGGAGCGATCGAGTGTGTCCACGAGGTCGCCTCGGCGAAGGTCCGCACGGTGAGCCTGACCGCCGAGAAGCCTGTCGACTTTTCCACCGTCGACCTGTCCTGACGTCCTCGCCGTTGCGAGCCTGAGCGTGGTGAGAGAAAGCCACATGCGAGTAGGAATCGACGTAGGCGGGACCAACACCGATGCCGTGCTGTTGGACGGCCGGCGGGTGCTGGCGGAAGCGAAGGCGCCAACCACAGCCGACGTAACGGGCGGGATTTCCAGCGCGCTTCGGGGCTTGGTTGCCGCCGACGCAGCGAGCCTTCGTGACGTGCAAGCGGTGATGATCGGGACAACACAGTTCACGAACGCCGTCATCGAGGCGAAGGGCCTGCTACCCACGGCTGTGGTCCGGTTAGGCCTGCCGGCAACACAAGCGCTGCCGCCGATGGCGGACTGGCCGCAGCGTCTGCGACAAGTGGTGTGCGGGCAGATCTATCTGTGCCATGGCGGCCACGAGTTCGATGGACGCGAGCTCTCCTCGCTGGATGCTGGCGAGCTGCAGCGAGTGGCGGCAGACATTGCTGCGAAAGGGCTCCGCTCGATCGCGATCTGTTCGGTGTTCTCACCGGTCAATGCCGAGTGTGAGCAGCAGGCGGCACAGATCCTCGCAGCGGCGCTGCCCGGGGTCACAATCAGCTTGTCCCACGAGATCGGCCGGGTAGGGCTGCTTGAGCGGGAGAACGCCACGATCATCAATGCCTGCCTACGCGACCTCGCGGTCCGCATCGTTGACGGCCTGCGTACTGCGCTTGCCCGGTTCGAGATCAGCGCACCGGTCCACCTGAGCCAAAACGACGGGACGCTGATGAGCGTTGAGGCCGCTGAGCGCTACCCGGTCGCGACGTTTGCCTGCGGACCGACAAACTCCATGCGCGGGGCCGCCTTCTTGTCCGGGCTGCCTGATTGTGCGGTCGTCGACATTGGTGGGACGACCACGGATGTCGGCATGCTCCACCATGGGTTCCCGCGCCAGGCCTCGGTGGCCGTCGATATCGGGGGAGTGCGGACGAATTTTCGTATGCCTGATGTGTGGTCGTTGGGGCTTGGCGGAGGCAGCATGGTGCGTCAACAGCCGGAGTTGACGATCGGCCCGGACAGTGTGGGGTATGAGTTGACCACCCGGGCGTTGGTCTTCGGCGGTGACACGGTGACTGCGACTGATCTGGCTGTGGCAGGGGGTCTGGCAACAATCGGTGATCCCGAACGCGTCGCCGGGCTCGATCCTCGCCTTATTGGGCGCGGGCTGCAGCGAATCGAACAGACGGTTGCCGGGGCGGTTGATCGGATGAAGACGACAGCGGAACCAGTCCCGGTGGTCGTGGTCGGTGGCGGCAGCGTCTTGCTCGGTGAAGATCTGCCCGGCGCGTCTGTGCTGATCAAACCCGACCATTGTGGAGTCGCGAACGCGATCGGCGCGGCGATAGCACAGGTGGGCGGTGAGACCGATCGGGTCTTGTCGCTTCAGCAGCGTTCGCGAGCTCAGGTGTTAGAGCAAGCCATGCAGGAGGCGATCGATAAGGCTGTCGCGGCGGGCGCAGTCCCGGGGAAGGTACAGGTAGTTGAGGTCGAGGAGGTGCCGTTGACCTATCTGCCAGGCAACGCGACTCGGATTCGTGTCAAAGCGGTCGGCGACCTCGACCTTGAAGGGAAGACCGATGCGGCGTATCGGTGAGAGTGACATGGATGATGTGGCGATTGGCGCTGCGGTGCTCGGTACGGGCGGTGGCGGTAACCCCCATCTCGGCGCGCTGCTCGCTAAACAGGTGATCCGCGAGTATGGGCCGGTCGAGCTTGTGACGGTGGACGAGGTAGCTGACGATGCGCTTGTTGTTCCCGCTGCGGGGATGGGCGCGCCGACAGTAGGGGTCGAGAAGTTACCTCGCGGTGATGAGCACCTGCGTGCGCTTCAGGCGTTGGAATCTTTCCTTGGACGACCGGTCACGCACACCGTCTCGATCGAGGCTGGTGGGTCGAACTCGACAGTCCCATTCAGGGTGGCGGCCAGGTTGAGCATTTCGGTTGTTGACGCTGACGGCATGGGCCGGGCTTTCCCGGAGATCCAGATGGTGACCGCCACCGTGTACGGCGTCTCGGCCACGCCAATGGCGCTGGCTGATGAGAAGGGCAATACCGCAATCATCGACACCATCGACAACCACTGGACCGAACGTTTCTCCCGCTCGATCACGATTGACATGGGTTGTGTGGCTGGCATTGCCCTGTATCCGCTGTCGGGGTGTCAGCTCAAGCAGGTGATGATCCCGGGGACGATCAGCTTGGCCGAGGAGCTTGGACGGCTGATCCGCCAAACGCGGGCCGCGCATGGCGACCCGATCGCCGCGATTTTGAGCCGGCTGGACGGCTATCGGCTGTTCGATGGCAAGATCAGCGATGTTGGGCGGCGTACCGAGGGTGGTTTTGCCAAAGGTCAGGCTCGGATCGAAGGCACTAGCGCTGATACTGGCTCCACGTTGGTGATTTATTTCCAAAACGAGCATCTTGTTGCGGTTCGCGATGGTCAAGTTGTTGCCTCCGTGCCGGATTTGATCATTGTTTTGGACGCTGAGACTGGCGTGCCGATTACTACTGAGCAGTTGCGTTACGGTTTCCGTGTGAGCGTGATCGCTGCCGTCTGCGACTTTCGGTGGCGGACTGGTCCGGGTCTGGCGTTGGTCGGGCCTCGCGCCTTTGGCTACGAGTTCGACTACATCCCCATCGAGGAGCGCTTTGAACCCCCGCACTGAGGACGAACGACTACGCCCCCGGCGGCCAACATCGACTACCGGGGGCGCTGCTTAGGGCCAGTCGGCCGAACTCGGCGCGCACTCCAGCGGTTAAGAGAGACTTCGGTGATCACCCACGTTCGGCTCTGGAGGGTTGCCCAGTAACCTGGCGTCCGTGGGCATCGACGACGAAGCGCGCACGATAGGCCGGCGGGTGCGACGGATCCGCCATTCCCGGGGTAAGTCACTGGTGGTGATTGCCGGGCTGGCCGGGATGAGCAAGTCCGAGCTGTCCCGCATCGAACGCGGCGAACGCGCACTGGACAGTCGATCCAAGATTGTGGCCCTGGCCAACGCGCTGCAGGTCGCACCGTCTGAGCTGATCAGGGTTGACGTACCCGCACCCGGTAACGGTGTCACCGACGTGGCCGTTGAGGCGGTGCGCGTCGCACTGATGGCTGTAAATCATGGCCATCCCGGCGGGGACGTGCTTCCCGTAGAAGCACTACGGGAGCAGGTTGGTGCGCTGATCGGCGCATGCAGCCTCGGCGACCAGAAGTTGGCCGGTCACGAACTGCCGGTTCTGATTCGCAACCTGCACACCAGCATCACGGCCGGTCGCGACGTCGCCGAGTTACTTGACCTGGCGACGCTGCTGCACACCCAGGCGACCATCGGATGGTTGCGGACCGCCGGCGCATCCGTGGACCTGCGTGAGCAGGCCGCACTGCTGGCCCGTCAAGCCGCGCAGGAACGCGATACGCCTACCATGCGGGGCCTCGCCGCGGCCGGGGCGGTGCGAGTGATGCTGTCCACTGGGGCGTTCGACCTGGCGCAGGCCGAGCTGGACTCGGTGGCAGTGCCAGCGACCAACCCGCAGACTATGCAGCTCGCCGGGATGCTGGCGTTGTACCGGGCGGAGGTCGCGGCGGCCGACAGCCGACCCGGCGACGTGGACCCAGCCTTGGAGCACGCCGATGAGCTGGCCGAACGCACCGGCGAAGGCAACGCCTACTGGTTGGGCTTTGGTCCAACGAACACCGGGTTCTGCCGCACGTCCGTGGCCTTGGACCTGAAGGACTACGACCGGGCCGTGACTGCCGCCGAAAGCGTGAATCCGCAGCGGAATTCGAATCGGTCCCGCCAGGCCGCCTACTGGGTGTACTACGGGCGGGCGCTGGCTCGGCGGCGGTCACGGCACGACGACGCCGTGCAGGCGCTACGCCGGGCGGAGCTGATCGTGCCGCACCGCGTGCAGCGGGACCCATTCGCCCGCGACGTGCTCGCCGAGCTGCTGGCCCGGTCGCAGCGGGACGCGGTAGGGCGGGAACTGCGGGGTATGGCCTACCGCGCTGGTCTGCCGGTGTAGCCCCATCCGAGGGGAGTTCCCCAACTGAGGGAAACCCGCTGCTGCTGATCAGCCACGGTCGTTGATCGTGACTAATGGCGCCAACGATGTATCAGCGAATCAGCCAACCGGCAACCGCAGGGTGATTCACGCGTCGTGCTCGGTGCACGGTGGCTGCAGAGGCTTCACCAACCTAGCGGTGTCCAAGCTCGACGGCGAGATCATGCTCGACCCCCACGTCACGGGTGCGTGCGTGATCACGCTCGACGAGAGCGGCGCCACGGTGCTGCGCGACCTGCTGACGGAGTGGCTGGGGTGAACGCCGAGCTAGAGGCAGTGCTTGGCATGCCGCTGTTCCTCGGGTCGGACGTACTCACCCCGCCGAAGAGATGGCACTTTGTTGGGTGGGTCTGCCGGTGCGGTCAACGGCCATGCACGCGCTGAGCACAGCCACCGCGTCGGCAGCCACGTTCGCGGCGTGCGCAGCCCGATCGGCCAGCTCATTGCCGAGATCAGCGAGCTCGACGTTGAGCCGGACCAGCTCAGCGGCTGCCCGAGCGGCGGCCGCGGCGAGGGTGGCGGCCGCGAAGGCGTCGCCACGGAGATTGGGGTTGCCCCGCTCAGCAAGCTCGACGGCCTCAACCGCGATACCACTGGCCGCCTCAGCTATCTCCATCGGCACCCGAGCGGCGTGCTCCATGGTTCGCCGGATCTGCCGGCGGCGAACCTCCGGGTCGGGCTCGCGGGGTAGCGTGAACGCGGCGAGCACGGCCTGGTAGGCCTCGGCGTCTCGGTCGGCGAGGGCAGCAACGTGGTCCTGGAGCCGGTCAGCCTGCGCCGCTCGCGCAGGCGAGTCGATCAGCTGTGCGGTGGAGAACCGCGCGGCCATCGCGGCGGTGATCGCCGCGGCGCCGCGCCTCCCGTACCGGAAGCACCCATCCGGTCGGCGCGCCCTTGAGCGTTGGATCCGACGAGATCGACAGGTGCGTCTTGGCAATGCACACGGCAGCCGTCCAAAGTCATTGCGCCGTAACTCTCCCATTGCCGGGACGTCTTGAAGTCGTACTCCACGCTCTGCGCCCGTACACCCGCAGCGCCACGGTGAGGATTTTCTCCCGCAGTGTCGCGTCGTTGGGATACAAGAAAGCAAACTGGGACGGCTCCTCGGCGGCCTCGGCGACCGCTGCGGCAAGTTCTGCGGCTCCCTTGCCGCCCTAGCGAAGTGCGTACACAACGCGGAACGGGCGCCCATGCTGTCGGCGATCTCCCGGATGGCGGCGTGTTCGGACGGGTGATCGGTGGGAAAGGCGTTGATCGCCACCACCGGTGAGACGCCGTGGATCCGCACGTTCTCAATCTGTTTGCGCAGGTTGGCAACGCCGGCGTGCACGTCATCGGGATTCTCCGCCAGCATGCCGTCAGGCAGTGGGCGATCCGCGCTGATCTTGTACCGGCCAGAGTGCGTCTTGAGCGCCCGCACGATAGCCACGAGCACGGCCGTGTCCGGCCGCAGCCCCGACGCGCGGCACTTGATGTTGAAGAAACGCTCGGCGACCTGTGATCTCGAGTTCGGGGTTGGTAGGACTGTTCGCAGACCGCAGATCTGCGGGAGGCGCCCTAGTACCGGTAGTGCGGTGGTTTGTAGGGGCCCTCGACGTCCACGTCGATGTATTCGGCCTGCTCTTTGGTCAGTTTGGTCAGCTGGCCGCCCAGAGCCTCGACGTGAATCCGAGCGACCTTCTCGTCGAGCACCTTGGGCAGAGTGTAGACTTCCCGGTCGTATTCCTGGTACTTGGTGAACAGCTCGATCTGGGCAATAAGCTGGTTGGAAAATGAGTTCGACATCACAAAACTCGGGTGCCCGGTGGCGTTACCCAGGTTCAGCAAGCGCCCCTCGGACAACACAATGATCGAATGTCCGTCCTGGAATACCCATTCGTCAACCTGCGGCTTAATGTTCAACCGGCGGGCCCCCGACCGGCGCTCCAACCCGGCCATGTCGATCTCGTTGTCAAAGTGCCCGATATTGCCAAGGATCGCCTGGTGCTTCATCCGGGCCATATGGTCGACCGTCACGATGTCCCTGTTCCCCGTGGCGGTGATGATGATATCTGCGCGGTCGACGACATTGTCCAGGGTGTCAACGGTGAAACCGTCCATCATGGCCTGCAGTGCACAGATCGGGTCTATCTCGGCCACCACTACCCGGGCACCTTGGCCCCGCAACGACTCTGCGCAGCCCTTGCCCACGTCCCCATACCCACACACCAGGGTCAATTTTCCGGCGATCAATACATCGACCGCCCGGTTGAGCCCATCCACCAGCGAATGCCGACACCCGTACTTGTTGTCGAACTTCGACTTGGTTACCGAATCATTGACATTGATCGCCGGAAACAACAATTCCCCCGCTGCGGCCAGCTGATATAGCCGGTGCACTCCGGTGGTGGTTTCCTCGGTCACCCCACGGATCCCCTCGGCAATTGCTGTCCACTTCCCCGGCGTCGCGGCCAACGAGGCTCGCAACACATCCAAGAATGCCTTCAACTCATCCGAATCGTTCTCGTCGGCTGCCGGCACCACCTCCGCCCGCTCGAACGCCACGCCCTTGTGCAGCATCAGCGTCGCATCCCCCCCGTCATCCAGGATCATGTTGGGGCCCTGCCCGTCGGGCCACGTCAACATCTGTTCGGTGCACCACCAGTACTCCGGCAGCGTCTCGCCCTTCCACGCGAAAACCGGCACTCCCCGCGGCTGGTCAGCACTTCCATGGGGACCCACCACCACGGCCGCCGCGGAGTGATCTTGCGTGGAGAAAATGTTGCACGACGCCCACCGGACCTCAGCGCCAAGGCTGACCAGAGTCTCGATCAGCACCGCCGTCTGCACCGTCATATGCAGCGATCCGGAAATCCGCGCCCCTCGTAGGGGGAACACCTCCGCATACTCTCGCCGCAGCGCCATCAAACCCGGCATCTCATGCTGCGCCAACCGGATCTCATTACGGCCAAAATCAGCCAGGCCCAGGTCGGCAACAGCGAAGTCAATACCACCGCGGCTTTGCAATCTCTTGTCGGGCGCGGCAATAGTCATGAGTGCCCTCTCCTCCTCAAGTCACGCGCACGGCGTGCACATGGTCGACCACCTCGGCGGCGCTGTCGGGTCCGTATGCTTCGCTAAACCGCTCCAAGAATGTCTCAGGTTCGAGCTTGTGCTCTTGAGTCCCGACCGATTCGATCACCAGCGTGGCAAGCATGCAACCAAGCTGGGCCGCCGCCTCGTCACCCACGTTCCATGCGACCCCAGCTAGGAAGCCGGCCCGGAACGCATCACCGACACCCGTGGGATCGGCCTTGACCAACTCCTGCGGCGGTGTCACCGAGATGGCCGATTTGCCCGGCCGTTGCACGGTCACGCCCTTGGCGCCTCGAGTCATCACCGAGACGCCCACTCGGGCCACGATGTCCTCGTCGCTCCAGCCGGTCTTGCGTTCCAGCAGTCCTCGCTCGTAGGTGTTGGTGAACAGGTAGGCCGCGCCTTCGACCAGTTGCTTGATCTGGTCACCGTCGAGCGAGGCGAGCTGCTGGGACGGGTCCGCGGCGAACGGGTAGCCGAGGTCCCGGCATTCCTGGGTGTGCCGCAGCATGGCCACCGGGTCGCTGGGGCCCACCACCACGAGGTCCGCTCCACCCAGGCGGTCCACGATCGGCTTCAGCTCGATGTCACGGGACTCAGCCATCGCGCCGGCGTAGAACGATGCGATCTGGTTCTGGTCGGAGTCGGTGGTGCACAGGAACCGGGCGGTGTGCTTGGTCTGCGAGACGTGCACCGCGCTGGTGTCCACCCCGTGCGCCGACAGCCACTGCCCGTACTCGGCGAAGTCGGCACCGACCGCGCCCACCAGCACCGGCGCCAGCCCGAGGCAACCGAGATTGAACGCGATGTTGGCGCCCGCCCCGCCGCGATGGATTGCCAAGTCGTCCACCAGGAAGGACACCGAGAGGCTTTCCAGCTGGTCAGCCACGATTTGCTCGACGAACCGGCCCGGGAAGACCGTCAGGTAGTCGGTAGCGATCGACCCCGTGACGATGATGCGCACCATGCCCCCTTATTCAGACTATCGCCGGCTGCGTACTGGCGGGCAACCCGGCGGATTCGCGCAATTCCGCGGCCCTATCGGTCCGCTCCCAGGTAAAGTCGGGATCGTCGCGCCCGAAGTGACCGTAGGCGGCGGTCTTAGCGTAGATCGGCCGGTGCAGCCCCAGGTAGCTCCGGAAGGCCGCCGGGCGCAGGTCGAAATGCTCCTCCACCAGCTTCTCAATGGTCGTGCGGGGTACCTGCTCGGTGCCGAAGGTCTCGACCAGCAACGACAGCGGCCGGGCGACACCGATCGCGTAAGCCACCTGCACCTCGACCCGGTCCGCCAGGCCAGCGGCCACGATGTTCTTGGCCACGTAACGAGCCGCGTACGCCGCGGAGCGATCCACCTTGGACGGATCCTTACCGGAGAACGCGCCCCCACCATGTCGGGCGAACCCGCCGTAGGTGTCCACGATGATCTTCCGGCCGGTCAGGCCGGCATCACCAACCGGCCCACCGATCACGAACCGCCCAGTCGGATTCACAAACAGGTTGCGCACCAGCTCGCCCTCGTCATAAAAGTCGGCGGGTAGCACCGCAAGCACCACGTGCTCCCACAGGTCCGCCCGGATCTCCTCGGAGGTGACCTCTTCGGCGTGCTGGGTGGAGATCAGCACCTTCTCCACCCCTACCGGCACGTGATCCCGGTACCGGACGGTCACCTGGGTCTTGCCGTCCGGTCGCAGGTAGGGCAGCGTGCCGTCCTTGCGCACCTTCGCCAGCCGCTTGGACAGCCGGTGCGCCAGCGCGATCGGCATCGGCATCAGCTCGGGGGTCTCGTTCGTGGCGTACCCGAACATCATCCCCTGGTCACCCGCACCGGCGCTGTCCAATTCGTCCTCGGACAGCTTCCCGCGCCGCTCCGCGGCCATGTCAACGCCCTGGGCGATGTCCGGCGATTGCTTATCCAATGCGGTCATCACCGCGCAGCTGTGCCCGTCAAAGCCGTAGCTGCCGTTGTCATAGCCAATGCCGCAGATCATGTCCCGCACAATCTGGGTGTAGTCCAGTACGGCCGGTGTGGTGATCTCCCCTGCCAGCACAACCATCCCGGTAGTGATCAGGGTCTCGCACGCCACCCGCGCGTTGGGGTCCATCGTCAGCGCCGCGTCCAGCACCGCGTCGGAGATCTGGTCGGCCATCTTGTCGGGGTGGCCCTCGGTCACCGACTCGGAGGTGAACAGGTACTCGACGCTCTCCAGCTGGGTCATGGGATCACGCTCCTTGGGCGACGGTCGGTTCCGGTGAGGCCACTGTTTGTTTACCTGGTTCGGCCAGCTGAGCGGGCCCCACTTGATCGGGCAGGGTACGGCGGACCGCAGCTGTCCCTTCTACCATCGCTGTCAACTTCGACCGCGCAACATCGGCGGGAAGGTGTCGCAACCCACAGTCCGGATTAATGATTAACTTATCGGCCGGGAATGTCTCCAGCGCCTTTCTGATGCGCTGGGCGATGAGTTCCGCGGATTCAACCTCCTCGGTCTTGACGTCCACCACGCCAAGCCCCAGCGCGCGGTCCCAACCAAGCCGCTGGATGACATGCAGGTCCTCGTAGCCTTTGCGGGCGAACTCAAGGATGAGCTGGTCGACGTTCGCGTCGAGCACCGCGGGAAACAAAAAATCGTAATGCCCTTCCCAGGACGGCCGGGCATAGCGGTTGCCGTAACAGACGTGCAACCCCCAGGTGACGTCTAACCCCTGGGTCACGATGTTGATCGCCTCGACCGCGATCCCTACATCCTCGGGGTAACCGGCCAGGAACGGCTCGTCGATCTGTAATAGCTCCGCGCCCGCTTCGGCCAGCCTCTGCGCCTCGGCGTTGAGCACCTGCGCCAGTGCCCGAACCAGGTCGGCGGACTTCGCATACGCCTTGTTCTGGATCCGGTGGGACAGCGAGAAGGGCCCGGTGAAGGAAAACTTGACCGGGCGGTCAGTGTGCTGACGGGTAAAGCGGTAGTCGTCGGCGAGGCCGAGCGGCGGCGGGTCGGCCGGCAACGGCTTGGTGACGATGGGAGTGTCGTAGTAGTCAAAGTAAAACGACTTGACGGTAACGAGGATCTGCACGCCTGGTATCCGGGCCAAGAAGTAGTCGATATCGTTGTCCCGGCGCAGCTCGCCGTCGGAGACGATGTCGATCCCGGCCTTTTCTTGGTCCTTGAGTGCTGCCTTGATCGCCATGTCGTGGATCTCGCCGAGATGGCTGCGGCTGATCCGGTTGCGGTAGTAATCGGTCTTGAGCCGCTCAAGCCACTCGGGGACCGAGTACGACCCCACCACAGTGGTGGGTAGCATGGGGATCATCTCAGTCCCTCACCTGTGTCAATCCCTTACTTGGGCAGTCATGGTGACGATGTTGGTGCCGGTCCGGTGCGCGAACCGCTGGAAGTCCACGTCGAAACCCTTCCGCCGACCAATATGCGCCAGCAGCGGCCCGTTGAGCCAGTTCACAATCGAGCCGTCGTACTTGCCGGGACCGCGGAAACCGGTGCGGTAGGCATGCACATCGGTGACGAACAGGTCGTAGCAGATCAGCCTGCCGTAGGGATGCAGCAACGGGACGGTGTCCACGAAGCTGGCTACCGCGCCGTTGTTCACGTGCATGCGGATAGCCGCGCCGGACTCCAGCAAGGGGCGCAGCATCTCCCCGCTCACCGTGGGCGCGATCTGGTAGAGGTCCAGGCCGGCCAGCGGCACGTACCGCTCCGCCAGGCGCAACGCCGCCCAGGTACGGCGCCAGAACTCTACCGCTACCTCGACTGACGGAAAGTGCGCCGGCAGCGCCTCGACGAGCAGGGCCGGGCCCAGCCGCAGCAGCTTGCTGATTAATTCTGGTACCTGATCGGGCTGCGCCGATACCAGCTGCCCGATTTCGGCGACGGCATCCGTGGACAGGTATGCCCTGCTCTGCACGACGTAGGTGCGCCCGCCGATCTGCGCGACCTCGTCAGTGGGCAGGTTGTCGTAGACGTTGGAAATGTAGACCAGGAAGATTTTGTAACGCAGGAAGCCCAAAGCTGTGCGGGGTTGGGTGGCGTCCAGCACGAAGGAGCTGACGTGCTGCGCATGGTCGGCGACCGCGGCCCGGGCAAGTTCTAGAACATGCGGTGAGTAATCGCACATCAGGTAGTGCAGCCGCCGGTAGTACTCCGTGCCATGGTCGGCGTCCAGCGTGACGAACTCGTCCAGCCAGGTCTTCGCCTGCGCTCCGTTACCTGGCCCGAGCTCGACCACGTACAGCTCATCGGGTAGCGCATTGCGCTCGGCCAGCGAGTCCCACAGCGCGAACAGGCCGGTGATGATCTCACGCACCGCCTCCCGGTTGCGCGCATCGCTCTGTCCACCCGGCAGGGTTTTCTCGTACTGTTGGCCGGTGACCTGCTCCCACAGGTCCAGGGCCTTCCAATACAGCGCGTTGAATTCCCAGATCATGCTGGTGCTGGTGGCCTGCCACGGTTCGAGATAGATCCGGGACGGGTCGGTATCGGCGCAGCGAGCCTGGATTACCCGCCGGGTGAGCTCTTTGAGCGGCACGTCGCCGCTGCGGCGGACGTCGACCGCGACCTCCATCTCGTCCTCGGTCACCACGGCCGCCAGCGCCACCGGCATCACCTCTGAGTCGTGATCGTGGGACGCGAGGATCGGCCGGATGTCGACGACATCGCGGAAGTTGTTGCGGTACTGGATCCAGTCACACACCACACGAACCCGGGAGAGGTCCACCGAGTCCTCGGCGAGCGCGTCGAACACCGGGCCGAGCGTTGCCGTCACGTCCACCGGCTTGTTGCCGCGGAGCTTGCCGGTGGGCCGAAAATCAACCAGCACGGCCACTGCCCTCTCTTGTCCCCAGCGTGAATCCCGATGTGTAGCCCGCGCTGACGCGGGCCCCTCGCAGCCGCGCAACCGTCACGCGGAGGTGCTCAATTTCCCGGTGGAGTAACTCAACGGAGTCCATCTCGGGCACCCGAACGGTGTCCTGGGTAACCAGCAGGGGGCATCCACAGTGCGGGCAGTTGAGCTCGTGCGTCATCTCACCCTCCTGACGCCGCGGTGGCTCGTCTGTGAGCCCGACCACACCATCAGTGAAAGGGCAGCCCGGCCGCGGAACAACCGGGTCCGAGCACGAAATCGCCAGCCACGCATTTGTGCCGGGGCCACAACACCACCACGACGCCGGGGACCAGTAGCCTCCCGGCCAGGCGCGAGGTCATGAAAGGTTGCGCAAGCATGGACGTCTTCCAGGTCCACCGGCAGCTGCTTGCGACTACGAGGCGTTCACGGCAGGTTTCACCAAGATCCACGACCCGCGCATCCGGAAGCACGTGCGCGGCCGAGCAGCTGCAGTGCGTCGGCACGTCGGCCACGATGGCCAGCAAGGGAAATGCGGCCGACCGGCGTCGCGAGGTGGCCGAGGTGGCCAGCCGGCTGTTCGGGACACCCGTAGCCGTGCCGAATGTCATCGGGGAGACCTTGCAACGGGCCACCACCGGGGACCCCGACGACATCACAGCGATCACGTCACGGCTGCGTTCCGGCAAGGTCGGTCGAGGCTACGAGGAGTTAGCAGCCGACCCGTTGGCGGCGTGGGTTGAATCGCAATTCGGAGTAGTCCGTCGACCGGGAGACGGACGCTTGGTGCGGCCACCTCGACCGTCCACCATCCCAGAGGCCGTTCACCGACTCGCGGAACTCACCGGTGAAACGGCAGACGAGTGCGCAGCGGCAATCCAGACGACGCTGCGAGCTGGTGCGTACATGCTGGACCCGCGGACCCAACGTCCGGTATTCGCGTTCCGGCTTCACCAGTTCCTGTACAAGGGAGACAACGTCTACCTGAGCCTGGAGCCGGAAGCGAACCGGTACATCACCAGCCGGTACCAGACTGTGGTTCCCGAGTCCGAAGACATCCAGAAGATCCTCGTGCCTGCCGCGTTCTGCCGGCAGTGCGGGCAGGAGTACCTGGCTGTCAGCCGCATTGACGAGGCCGGGACCCGCCGCTACGCCTCACGTCAGGACGCTGACGCCAGCGGGGGCGACTCGGTCAAGGGCTATCTGTTCATCAGCTCCGAGGTGCCGTGGCCGGGCTCACTCGATGTCGCGATCAGCGAGCAGCGGATTCCTGAATCCTGGTTAGTCACCGGTCGCGATGGGCAAGTCACCGTGGCAAGCCGCTGGCTGAAAAGGCTGCCCGAGGTAATCCGCGTCGGCGTCGACGGGGTGGAGGTGGAGGCGGACGGGCCGGCGGGCACGTTAGCTGCCTACGTTCCTACTCCATTCAGTTTCTGCTTGCTGTCGGGTGTCCTATGAGCAGCGGGGAAGTGACTTCGCCAAGCTGGCCTCGCTCGCGGTTGAAGGGCGCAGCTCGGCGACATCTGTCATCAGCGCGAGTGTGGTGCGGAGCCTGAGGGAGCAGCTCGAGCTGAAAGGCGATGCGCGCAAGCTACTTGCGTTCGCGGACAACCGTCAGGACGCGAGCCTGCAAGCCGGGCATTTCAACGACTACATCCAGGTCACCCAGCTCCGCGGTGCCCTATATCGCGCAATTGAGGCCAAGCCCGAGGGGCTGAGCCACGAGGCGATCGAGCAACGCGTGCCTGGATCTGGAGCGAGGCTGGCGGATCACTATGCCTAACCTCGAACAGACCGGCCTTCTCCGGATCGACTACCTCGACCTCGCCGATATCGCGGCCGACGAGTCACTATGGGAAAGTCGCCATTTTGTGCTCCGGGACGATGCGCTCGATCACCGCGAGGAACTCATGCGGCTGCTGCTACACGAGATGCGCCGCTCGTTGACCATCGACGTCGGCTGCTTCACCGAGGTCGGTTTCGAGCAGCTGCAGAAGCTCAGCGAGGCACATCTGCGGGGACCGTGGGCGTTGTCGGAACGCGAGCAACGACCGCAGGTCGGCATGGCTTTCGCCCGGCCGGGGGCAAAGGCAGCACCCGGGAACACCTCTACCTGAGCGGGTACGGCGCCTACGGGCGGTTCCTCCTGCGCAAGGGGCAATTCACCACGGGGAAACTGACCCGTGATGACAGCCAGAAGATCATCAGTGACCTACTCCGGATTATGGAATCATGCGGGCTGCTCACCATCGCCCAACCCGCCGACGAGGGTGGAACGCCCGGTTATCGACTCAAGGCATCCTCGATTATCTGGCGTCCGGGAGACGGTAACGCCGGCGCAGAGGATCCGGTGCGCATGGAAATCGCCTCGGAACTCGGCCCTCGGATCAACCCATTCTTTCAGCGGCTCTACACCGACGTCGCTGCGACGCTGGCCGGCCTGCGCTCGCGAGAGCACACTGCCCAGGTAGCCAACGAGGACCGGGCCCGCCGCGAGGAGGAATTCCGCAAGGGCACCCTTCCCGTGCTGTATTGCTCGCCCACAATGGAACTGGGCATCGACATTGCGAGTCTCAATGCCGTCGCGTTGCGCAACGTCCCACCCACCCCGGCCAATTACGCCCAGCGAGCCGGACGCGCCGGGCGCTCTGGTCAACCCGCTCTGGTCGTGACCTATTGCGCCACGGGCAACGCACACGACCAGTGCTATTTCCGCCACCGCGACCAGATGGTCGCCGGATCAGTCACCGCTCCCCGAGCTGCTACCCGACGATGGTCAGTTCGGCCGGGCGTTGTTCATCGAAAGCGCCGAGGGCGGCGCCGGTGTGCTACGCCGCCTGATCGACGAGAAGGACAACGGCCTGGCTCGGGCCGCGCGGCGAGCGCTGGAGATCTGCCATTTCGACCCGGACACCGGCGAGGACCTGGGTGGCGTTCTGGATCGGACGGGAGAGCGTTGTGCCCACGCCTGTTACGACTGCCTGTTGTCCTACCGCAACCAGGCAACCACCTGCTGATCGATCGGCACCTGGCTCGTGACCTGTTGCTGGCCTGCGCCACCGCCCAGACCACCCGCAGCGGTCCGCTACGCAGCGTCGACGACGGCTGGGACCGCGTCGACCTCGTGCCCGAGGGCGCAGTTGCCGGCTTTGTGCGATGGCTGGAGGAGATGGAATACCGCTGCCCGGACGACGTGGCTGTCAAGCTCCCCGAGGTCGGCTCCCGACCCGATCTGGTGTACCGCACGCCGACCGGACCCGTCGCAATCTTCGTGGACGGTCCGGATAATGCGGGCGAACCGGGCCGAAACGAGGACGCCGCCGATGATCTTCGTGATGCGGGCTGGAGCGTAATACGGATTCCGTACGGCGCGACATACTCGAAGATCGCCCAGAAGTAGCCAAGCGTGTTCGGAATCGGTCGAAGGGTAGGTCGGTGAGTCAGTTCGCCCCAGGCTCTCTGGTGCAGGCACGGGGCCGCGAATGGGTGCTGCCCGATTCAGATCCGGAGCTGCTGGTGGTGCGCCCGCTCGGCGGTGGGGAGGACGAGATCGCCGGCATCCTCACCGGCATCGAGCAGGTCAGCCAGGCCGAGTTCCCGCCCCCGCAGGCGCAGGACGCCGGTAACGCGGTGAGCGCCGGGCTGCTTCGCACGGCCCTGCAGGTCGGGCCAGCGGTCGCGACCGCACGCTGCGCTATGACCTGGTGCGCCGGCTCGCCGCGGACACCGGGCGGCATCTGCTGCTGGTCACCGCCACCCCGCACAGTGGCAAGGAAGAAGGTTTCCGCAACCTGATCGGCCTGCTCGATCCCGAACTGGCCAACCTCGACCTAGGGGCGGCGAAGGGGCGCGAGCGGCTGGCGCGGCACATGGTGCAGCGCCGACGCAGCCATATTCGCAAGTTCCTGGAGCAGGAGACGGCTTTCCCGTCCGACCGACTGATCCAAGAACAGCGTTACTACCTCACCGGTGACTACCGCAAGCTCTTCGATTTGGTGCTGTCCTACGCGCGGGAAACTGTGCGCGACAGCTCGGGAGGACCGTTGCGGCAGCGCGTGCGGTATTGGTCGGCACTCGCGCTGCTGCGGGCACTCGCGTCATCCCCGAGGGCCGCGGCGGCGACGCTGCGCACCCGAGCCCGAACTGTCCTAGCGCAGACCGTGGAGGAGGCCGACACTGTCGGCCGCGCCACGGTACTCGACCTCGCGGAGGCCGAAGCCGCCGAGGCGTTTGACGTCGTGCCCGGTGCCGACGACGGCCCGAGGACGCCAGCCCGGAGCGACGCCGGCTGCTGGAGCTGGCCCGGCGAGCTGACGCACTCGCGGGCCAGCCAGACACCAAGCTGCTGCTGGACAGCGTGGTGCAGGGGCTGCTGGCCGAGGGAGACGACCCGCTGGTCTTCTGTCGGTTCATCGACACCGCGGAGCACGTCACTGAGCACCTGCGAATCTCGTTGGGCCAAAGCGCCACCGTGGAATGCGTGACAGGCACGCTGCCGCCCGTCGACCGGGAGGCCCGGATCGCCGAGCTGACCGACACCGAGGGCCGGCACGTGCTGATCGCCACCGATGGAGAGCGCGCTTGACCCCAAGACGCCCGGCCCACGTCCGGCCCGGCGATGCGGGGTAATGCGCACCCACACGGTGGCTCGGCGCACCACGCTGCTACTGGTGCGGTTGCGCCTGTACCTGATCTTGCCGGGCCGAGAGGGGCCACGTCCGATGGTCGCCGAGGAGGCCCGGGTGCTGGCCTACCGTGGCCGCTCGGCCGATCCCGATTGGCTCGGCCCGGAAGAGGTGGAAGCGCTACTGGCCGCGGAGCCGACCGGCAATGTGGCCCCCGAGCTGCCTGGATCGGGTCATCGCGGCGCTGGGCCAGTTACAGCCGCATATCGACGCTGAGGCGGACGCGATGGCGGCACGGCTGCGGGAATCCCACGTTCGGGCGCGCCAGGCCATCAAACAGAGCAGTACCAGCAGCATCGTGGTCGAAGCGCATAGGCCGTCCGACGTCCTCGGCGTCTACCTCTACTTGCCCGTTGCCGGGGGTGTGCGGTGAACCGGCCCCCATTCCCGGCGCTGCGGGTCGCGGGGGTTGCTGCCTGCCGATCTGTTCGGCCGGGTGCTGGAAGGCAAGGACTTACCCAGCTGGGAGGCGGCAGATTACCGGCTGGCGTCGCACGAGAACGTCCGGCAGGCGGCCACCCGAGTCTTTGACTATCTCGGCGGTGCCTGGCAGGCCTTCACCCGGGAACGTACCAAGGCGCAGACCGAGGGTAGCCCGCTCACTAGCCTCACCTGTGCGCGCTGGCTGCTCACCGTGTTCGACGCGCTGGGCTACGGGCTCCTGTCCACCACCCCGACCGGCGGTCTGGTAGTCGAGGACAGCGCGTTTCAGGTCAGCCACATCTGGGAGCACATACCGGTCCATCTACTCGGCTGGGGGGTGGATCTGGACCGGCGCACCAAGGGTGTCAAGGGTGCCGCCGAGGCCGCGCCGCAGTCCATGGTGCAGGAACTGCTCAACCGCACCGATCATTACCTATGGGCGATCGTCTCTAATGGATCCAAGCTGCGGCTGCTGCGTGACTCCCGGTCGCTAGCCGGGTCGGCCTACGTCGAGTTCGACTTGGAGCTGATCTTCGACGAGCAGCTGTTCCCCGATTTCGTGCTGCTGTTCCGGCTGCTGCACGCGTCCCGGCTGGCCGTGCCGTCGGAAAAGCCGCCGGATTCGTGCTGGTTGGAGCGGTGGCGGCTGGCAGCCGTCAAGCAGGGTGACGCGCCCTGAGCGGCTGCGCGGTGGCGTCGAGCAGGCCATCAACACCCTCGGCACCGGGTTCCTGCGACATCCGGCCAATCACGAGCTGGGCGACCGGCTCGCCGCCGGCACGCTGGCCCGGGACGACTACAAGCGTGCCGTGCTACGGCTGGTGTACCGGCTGCTGTTCTGGTTCGTCGCTGAGGACCGGGAGGTGCTGCTGGATCCGGACGCACCGAGTGCCGCCCGGTCGCGCTACGGCCGGTTCTTCTCCGCTCAGCGGCTCCGCGACGCCGAGACGAAGGTGGACGCGCTGCTGGACGTCACCGTCTGCGACCCGGCCTGCGGGTCGGGGCACTTCCTGGTCGCCGCGGCACGGCGGATCGCCCGCAGGGTCGCCCAGCTGCGTAGCGGGGAGAACGAGCCCTCGCCGGATCTGGTGCGCATGGCGATGCGCGAGGTGGTCGGCCGGTGCATCCACGGCGTGGACATCAACGAGATGGCCGCCGAACTGGCCAAGGTGTCGCTGTGGCTGGAGTCGGTGGAACCCGGCAAGCCGTTGGCGTTCCTGGACGCCAACATCCGGGTGACGGCAACATCTTCGTGCGCGGTGACGAGCGGATGCTGCCGCTGGTTGAAGCCAAGATGGTGCACCACTTCGATCACCGCTTCGGCACCTACCAGGACCAGACCCAGGCGCAAGCCAACGTCGGCACCCTTCCCCGCCTCACCCCCAACCAGAAGGACAACCCAGCTTTCCCTGTTCTGCCGCGCTATTGGGTTCCCAAAAGCGAGGTCAACGACCGGCTTGCCCGCAAGAACTGGAATCGGGGCTGGCTACTCGGCTGGCGCGACATCTGTCGCACTTCCGACGTACGCACCGTCATCTCCAGCACCATGCCCGTTGCCGCTGTCGGTCACACCTATCCGCTTGCGCTGTCCACATCTCCGCAGGTTCCCGCGCTCTATGCCAACCTCTGCGCATTTGCGTTCGACTACGTGGCACGGCAAAAGATGGCAGGCACACACCTCACCTACAGCTACCTCAAGCAGCTCCCCGTCCTCCCCCCTAACGCTTACCACAAGAGCTGCCCGTGGGAGTCAGGCCGGCGACTCGGCGATTGGATCACCTGCCGTGTGCTGGAGCTGTCCTACACCACACACGACATGGCGGCGTTTGCTGAGGATCACGGGGACAACGGGGCGCCGTTCCGGTGGGATGAGCAGCGGCGGTTCTGGCTGCGCGCCGAACTCGATGCCGCCTACTTTCACCTCTACGGCCTCCCGCGCGACGACGTGGACTACGTGATGGACCCTCCGCGCCTTCGCAACAACGACCCGGACCGGTTCGCCCGCACCAAGAAAGCGATCCTCAAGATCTACGACGCCATGGCCGACGCCCAGCACACCGGCGAGCCATACCGCACCATCCTCGACCCCCCACCCGGCCAAGGTCCTCGCCACGCCCAGTGCCCGCGCTGAATGGCCCTTACCTGACCCTCTGAACCTGGCGAGTCGCGCAGACTTCCACGAGCTTGATCAAATTGTCGGAGAGAGCACGTAGGCTCCCGCCTTGAAGTGAGCGCACGACCTGGGCCATTTCCGTTTTGCGACCGCCCTGGGGGGCTAGTGCCTGACAAACTCCACAAGGATCCCCACGTTCGCAGAGCGATCGAAAAGTTGATCGACAAAGGCTGGCGGATCCAGAGGCAGGGGCATATGTACAACCTGCTATGCCCGTGTGGCGAGGGTCGCGTGCGAGTGGACGGCACTCCAGCGAACCCTCAGAACCACGCCCGGCGAATCCTGCGGAAGCCGAGCGGTGTCCAGACCGCCATGATCTTGACCGTCGGCCCCGCCCAAAGTAGTCTCAGCTTACTGTTTCGCATTCGAAACACGGTGTTGGTCTCGCGCCAGGCATGGCCAGGAGGTGGGGGGACTGTGACCCAGTACGAGTGGATCTTCGTGATTGATGACCTTACCGACGACGCCGTCGATGCGGTCTACGAGACGTGCGATGCGCTCGTCTCGCACCACGGTGGCCTCACCCTGCTGACCGTCACCGCTGAAGGAGCCACAGCCGTGGAAGCGGCGAAGACCACCATCACCCAACTCCAACAGGAGAGACTTGTCAGGTTTCAGCGCGCATATGAGGACCTGGTGACGAAGGTTGATATTGCATCGAGGTGCAACACAACTCCGCAAGCTGTAGGACAGTGGGCTCGAGGGAAGCGACTGCGCGACTTTCCGTTCCCCCAATGCTTCAGCTTGACCGCGGGCGGGATATGGCTCTGGGGTGAAGTGAATGACTGGCTTCGCCGAACAGGTAAATCTGCGGATGACATTGAATTCCCTCGCAGAGAGGACTACGCCGCGGTGAACTACTGGATCCGCGAAGAGTGCCGCTGCTTCGTATGACGAGAGCGACAGATTCACTCAGCTGGTGGCCACTTGCTGCTTCAGCCACGAGAGGCCGTGCCAGCAGGTGGGAGGTCATCGTTACACAGGAGTGCTCGACACCAGGCCGTAGGCCGCGAGCTGGCCGTCCAATGCCTTAATAGCTTCAATGTTCTGCCAGGGTTGCATCCGGGCGCGTGTCGTGCGCAGTTCCTTCACCAGGCGCGCCGAGTGGGTCCGAGCGGCAAGGCCAGCGGCCTCGCCGACTATTCTCGCCGCTTCATCGATCTCACCGGATTTCAGGAGGGCATCACCAAGGAAAAGCGCACAGGAAGCCCGACTGCCGACATAAGACTGATCGAAGAGCGCTAATACAGCCCTGGCATTGGCAGCTGCCTCCTGCGGCCTCTCGAGCCGTAACAGGCAGCCACTCCTTTCACTGACGAGCAATCCCTCGTGGTAACAATAAGCTGGGGATTCAGCAGAAATTTGCTCGATTGATGCCAGTCCATCCTGAGCTTTTTCTACTCGATCATGCACGCCTCGAGCTGACCGTCGATCACATAGGCCTGGGCGGCCTTGTCCGCGACATAGACTCGCATGAGTGGATCATTGGTTTGCTCACCAGACTCTGCGCGGCGGCTGCCGTGTCGATCGCCATGTGGGCCTTGCCCTGCCAGTACGCGGCATGGCTCATTTGGCCCAGTACATAGATATTGAGTTCAGTGTTGCCTGCGTCCTGGGCTGCCTCCCGTGCCTGGTCCCAGTAGCAGGAGGTGTTATAGAAGTCGTTGAGGTCGAAAAAATAAAATCCGACGGAGGCGGACATATCATTGTAGACCGACAGCAAGCGCGGTCGAAGGCTGGTCGGGCACTCCTCGAGGAGATCGTGAACTAGGTTTCATTGCGCGAGCACCGGCGGCAGTACTGCGCGCGGACCGAGCACATCGCTTTGCCGTTTGCAATACCGGAGGATGGTCTCGATGTGGTCGATGACCCGCTCGTCCAAGCCGACTCAGCTCGGCTGCCTGGCGGAAGGTGGCCAGCTGCGCACCGAGCACCCGGCGCATCTCGACGAGCTCTTCCGGTTCCCTGGCCATGGCATTCACGCATGTTCCCGCTGCCCTGACCAACCCAGGGCAGCCTCGGGGTGACACAACTCTGTGACAAACCATGTGCGGGCAGTGGCGCACAGTCCGTCACACGGACTTTGGGCCGGTCGAGGCAGCGCCGACCGTGTAGCTCATCACCGTCGCCCTGAAGGCCCCAGGTCATCCCTCCCGAACCGGCCGCTGCTTCCACAGCGATACCGTGACCGGAACTGTCGGACATACCTGCGATGGTGTGCACCGGCGGTGGAGCAACACCACGTGGATGCTTCGGCCGCTAGCCTGGACGGAAGTGGAGCAGGTGAAGGCCTCGCGGTGCTCATCGATCAGATCACGCAGGACAGCATCACCTTGTTCGCGGAGCTGCTCCACGGGCTCGACCGCTCGCTATCTTCTCCTGGCCTCACCGGGCGGGGATGGCGGCGCCGCTGTACGGCTGGCACGGATGACCCAAGCAGCCTGCCGCGAGCTCGTGGTGATCGTCCCGGAGATGGCCAAGAGCGCAGCGACGATCCTGGCGCTCGGTGCACACACCATTGTTATGGGTCCTACATCGGATCTGGGACCGATCGATCCTCAGATACTGGTGAGCGAACGGGGATTTGTCAGCGCGAAGGACCTGATCGAGGCCGTCAACAGCGCGCTCGACGATGTTGCGACCCGTCCCGACACGTATCCACTTCACGCGGCCATGCTCGCCGGCATCGACAGCACCGCTGTCCAGTTCGCGCGCTCAGCACTCGCTAGTACGGATGAACTCGCTGAGCAAGCCATCGGCAGCAATCCAGACCGGACTCGACGTGATATAGAGAAACTGTGCGCGAGGATTCACCGACCACTAATCGGCCAACCCAAGACGCACTCGGCGGTTATCGGGAGCACTGAAGCACGGCAGGCTGCACCCTCGGTGGTCCGAGCTTCAGGCTCGCAGCCGAGCCGATGGGTTAGGCGAAAGCCACCAGTACCTCACATGCGAGCACCCCGGGTCATCGGCCCGGGGTGCTCGCCCATTGTTGAGCCGGACCCGCGTTCGAGAGCCGATTGAGCCGTGACGGCGGGGCTCTATTGCGGCAGTCTGCTTCCAGAACGCGGAGTGACTGTCGCGTGCGGATGACCGGGCATGTGGCATGATCGCGTGCCGGAGGCAGCGATGAACCCCGAAGCCCATGTGCGGCGCGGACTGCTCGCCCGCGCCTTATTCGAGACGCTGCGGGATGCGGGCGGGCCGCTGGCGCCCAAGGACGCCCTGGCCCGCGTGACCAGCCGGGCGCCGCCGAACAAGCAAGAGCTCAGCCACAACGCCAGTGGCTTCCCGCGCTTCGAGACCTACCTGCGCTGGGTAACGACGTGGAGCAGCGCGATCGGCTGGATGGCCAAGCGTGGCGGCTGGTCGATCACCGAAGCCGGTGTGGAGGCACTCACGGAGTTCACTCGAAAATAACTCAGGCGACCCGCTCCAAGGTGACCCGATAGCCGAGGGCTTGCAGTTGTCGCGCCAGGCTCGTGACTTTACGTCGTGGGTCCATGACGTGGATGTCGAAGTAGTCAGCCC
>JALZHU010000112.1 GCA_030860695.1 Actinomycetota bacterium | reverse complement strand
GCAGCCGCACCACCGGACATGCCAACACATGATCAGCATCAGCCAGTCGAGATCAAGACGACACTCCGCCGCATCCCAGACAGCTCAGCACTCACTCAATCCCGCCCCGAACGTGCTGAATAGCTACCACGAAACCGCCATGGCCGGAAGGGGTTGTGCGCTCAGGATTTCGGAGACCAGCCGCGGACTCGCCGATATCCTGGCAGCACACCATGGTCACCAGTTCCCTGGCCCATAATGCCCGAACCAGCGGGACCATCTCTGTATCGATCTGCACTTGTTCGTCCTCTGGAGTCGTGAGGAGTTCGTAAGGGTGGATGTTCGGCGGAGATTTGGAGCTCATGAACAGGGATCCTTTCGGTTGCGGGTCGCGTGAGCATTGCGATGTTCGACCCACTGCTGAGCTGCGCCCGCTACGCGTTGCGTCCACTGTTCCGGACTATCAAGGGCGATCCCTCCCCACATGCTGGCCTGCGCCCGGGCGAACTCGTCCAGAGAATTGCGAGGGGCCGCATGCCAGGCCGGAATCTGCGTTGCCCAGTCTTCGGCTGCCTGTGGGCTGTGCCCGGAGGCGACTAGCCACACGACCCAGCAGGCTGGGTCGATCCAGCCAGCCCCTCTGGTTGCCCATGCCCAGTCAACGAGATGTGCCGCATCGTTGACCAAAACGTTGCCGGGGTTCCACTCCGTGTGCAGCAAGTGATCTCCCGCAAACAGCTCCGGAGCATCCGTATAGGACAACCACCGCCGCTGTGCGACCCCGAGTGGGAGGTCGGGACAGGGAATCTGCCCGCGCAGTCGCATGGCTTGGACGACCTTCGGCAGGTCAGGTGATCCGGGTGAATAGTCGACGTGCCGTCCGGCCACGTGCTCAAACCCCAGTAGGTTCCAGCCGTCTGTCTTGACATGCCACCGCAACCGTGGGGAAACCCGCAGCACGTAGGGATTGATTTCCGCTTCCCGTTGCTGGGTCCAGATCCGGCGATGGCTGCAACGCAAGCCTTTCACGAAGGTCGCACCCAGGCTCGTGTACACGACAACGGCGATTTCGGAGTTGAGCCCAGCCGTGACTGGCTCCGCTGCGAGTACCGGACCGGTCTGCTTCTCGATGAGACCGCGGACGTCTTTCCAGTCGAGCCTGGCAGTCACTACGCTACTGTAGTGCACAGGTTGTTGAGATAGCCGTGGACACTCGGGGCGATCTCGTGCCGTGGGCGGTCGTCAGCGGTATGGGTTGTCGTCTCCACACCCCATAACGATCATAGCGTTGGTCAGCTCGTTCAGATCATCGATGATGATCAACTCCTCCGTATCGTCGATGGGACGAGGTGGGTTGATTTCTACTGGGATAGGTGCCATCTCTCATCTTCTTTCTTCGGTGTGCTGACAATAGTTGTCTAGCGGCGCCTTGGCCTTGCGGAAAAGGGTGACCAGTGGCATGCACGTGCCGCAGGTTCCGCTCAAGGCGCAACCAGCGCAGCCTCCTTGACGGAGCAGCAATCGGTCGGCGATGCCGCCGAGACGGCACAGCCCATCGACGCCTTCCTCCAGAAGGGAGATCTGTGGATTGCGGCCTACCTTGCAGATGCTTGCTTTCCCGAACGGATCGACGTGGAAGAACGCGTTCCCTGCATCGCAGCCGGTGAATGGTGTGCGCTGGGTGAGGTGCTCGGGAGACTGCGAGGGCAGGCTCTCCGCGCCGCCGTAGATTGTCGGCGACATGTTGACGAAGTCGCGGGACGGCACGCCATAGTGTTCGGCCATCGAATGCATCTGATCGATCTCGTGGGCGTTGTCCTTGGTGATGATCACGCTGAAGTCCAGCGGAAGCCTGGCTTCGTGTGCGGCGGTCAGGCCACGAATGAATGCGTTGTACGCACCCCGTCGCTGGGTCAGGGTGTCGTAGCTCTCTTCAGTAGCGCCGTACACGCTCAGCGTGATGCGGTGAGGTCGATGTCTCGTGAGCAGGTCGAGCATTAGCGAATTGGACAGCCGTGACCCGTTGGTGAGGATCTCGATCATCATCCCGAGTTCGTAAGCCAGCACGTAGACTGCCGCGAAGAATTTGTCGATCATCGGCTCGCCACCCGTGAGCTGCAGCCATAGGACCCCGGCATCTCGCAGGATGTAAAGCAGCTGCTCTCGGTCCGACCACGTGAGGCCGGCGAACTCCTTGAGACCGAGATAGCAGTGCTTGCATGCGTAGTTGCAGCCGAGGTTCAGCTCGTAGGAAGCACGACCGTAGTTGTACCGCGTCTGTGCCCGAACGATGACCAGCTTGTTCAGTGACCCGCCCACGGTTTCCAGGCTCCAGGCCCGGCGCGCAGCGTCCGCCAACCACGCAGGGAACGCGGTGCCCGCTTTGGCGGCCTGGACGAGTTCCTGGTATCTGCGGTGGGGAATCTTCACGCCCTTGGGAAAGCCTGGGCGAAGCACAAGGTACTCACCCATGAAGGGACTTACGATGAGTTCGTGCATGGATCTTCCTCTAGCTTCCCGAGCGTGGCTGTGGCGACGCTCGTCGTCGTACAGCAGCCGCGCGTAACCGCGTGCCCCCAGAGCATCCTGGTCGGGGCGCTGTCCGTCGGAAATGTCTCGCCGTGGCCCGCTTGCCGAACTGGTGCCGAACTGAAGGCGAGCGGCGGTAGGGCTGAGGGCGCGCCCGGCGAACCATTGACGGCTCCGACAGTGGGAGCGCATGAGCGAACCGGCCAGGCAAGATCCCCAGCCGCTCGGGCAGGATGTTCAGCTTAGCCGCTGCATGCCATACCAGCGGATGACCTCACCGACGTCACAACCGTCCGGTGGCGCGGTAACGGACTGCGCCACGTACAACCAACCACTTCGGTGCATTCGCGCTGTCACCACCACCTCTCCCTCAGGTGGGCGGTGAGCCTAACCGGTGGTCGCAGGCGAGATATCCTAGCCAGCGCACTCGATAGCCTGGCACTGCCAAGAAGGTTATGGAAGGCCCATGCGGAGCGGACCCTGCGCCAACGCCAAAAGTTACGAGTAGGTCACAATAACGGTTCGATATAGCTCGCAGCGCCACTCACAGCTGGTGGTGGCGGCACCGGCGTCGGGTAGCGGGAAGACCACGGTGGCCACCGGGTTGATGGCCGCGCTGCGGCGGCGGGGCACCACGGTGGCGGGGTTCAAGGTCGGCCCGGACTACATCGATCCGGGCTACCACGCGCTGGCCACCGGACGACCCGGTCGCAACCTCGATCCAGTACTGGTCGGCGAGGCGCGCATCGCGCGGCTGGCTTCCTACGGCGCGGCCGGGGCGCAGCTCGCCGTCGTGGAAGGGGTGATGGGCTTATTCGACGGCCGCTCCGGGACGGCAGGCCACGGCTCAACGGCGCACGTTGCCGCGCTCATCGGGGCCCCGGTGCTGCTCGTCGTCGATGTCCGCGGTCAGGGCCGCAGCCTCGCCGCGCTGCTGCACGGGTTCCGGTCCTTCGACCCTGGGATCCGGATCGCCGGGGTGGTGCTCAACCAGGTCGGCTCGGCGCGTCACGAGCAGGTCTGCCGGCAGGCCTGCGCCGAGGTAGACCTGCCGGTGCTTGGTGCGCTGCGCCGGGACGACGCGCTGGCGCTGCCGTCCCGACATCTGGGGCTGGTCACCGCCGCCGAGCACGCCGCTGCGGCCCGGGTGGTGCAGCGCTGGGCCGAGGCGGTAGCCGCGCAGGTCGACCTGGACGCGGTGGTGTCACTGGCGACAGCGACGATAGGGGCCACACGGTGGGAACCGGACGCTGAGGTCGTCGCGGTGACGGGGGAACCGGTGGTCGCAGTGGCCGGTGGGTGCGCGTTCACCTTCGGCTATCCCGAGCATGCCGAGCTGCTCGCCGCGGCCGGGGCCGTGGTCGCGGTCTTCGACCCACTGCACGACGAGTCGCTGCCGCCGGGTACGGCTGGCCTGGTGCTGCCCGGCGGGTTCCCGGAGTGCCATGCTGGGGCGCTGTCGGCCAATGCGGCGCTGCGCGCCGAGGTTGCCGCCCTGGCCCGCCGCGGTGCGCCGGTGCATGCTGAGTGCGGTGGGCTGCTGTTCCTATGCCGCTCGATGGACGGCGCACCGATGTGCGGGGTGCTCGACGCTGAGGCGACGATGACCGGGCATCTGACGCTGGGCTACCGCGACGCAGTGGCGTTGCGCGGATCGGTGCTGCACCCGGCAGGCGTCAGGGTGACCGGTCACGAGTTCCACCGCACCACTGTCACGCCGCGTGCGGGTGAGCCCGCCTGGACCTGGACGGGGGCGCAGCCGGAGGGATTCATCCAAGATGGGGCGCACGCATCGTTCTTGCACACCCACCCAGCTGCTTATCCCGCGGCGGTGGCACGCTTCGTGGCGAGCTGTGTGAAAGGCGGGTCGTGACGGTGGAGCTGGTCGGGGTCGGGGTGGGGCCAGGGGATCCGGACCTGCTGACCGTCGCCGCGGTGCGCGAGTTGTCCGGCGCCGGGCGGGTGTTCGTCCCCGTGATGGCCCCCGACGTGTCGGGGCGGGCCGAGGCCGTCGTACGGGCACACCTGACCCACGATCGCCTGGAGCGGCTGGTGTTCGCGCTCAACGACGACGTCGCCGGGTCGCAGCGGCGGCGACACGACTGCTGGGATGCAGCCGCGGCGCGGGTGGTGGCATATCTGCGCAAGCGTGCCGGCAGCGCGGCCTTCGCCACCCTGGGTGACCCGTCGGTGTACTCGACATTTGGCTATCTCGCCAAGACGGTGCACGGGCTGCTGCCCCAGGTCCGGATCCGCACCGTGCCGGGCATTACCGCGATGCAGGCCGCCGCCAGCGCAGCCGGCCTGACCTTGGTTGAAGGGTCCGAGCCGCTCACCCTGCTGCCGCTGTCCCGCGACTGTGCTGTCCTCGACGATGCGCTGACTCTGGGTGGGACGGTGGTCGCCTACAAGGGTGGCCGCCGGCTGGCGCAGCTGCGCGAGCGGGTCGCGGCCGCCGGTGCGCTAGATCGCGCCTGGTGCGCCGAGCATCTGGGCACCCCCGACGAGCGGATTACCCGGTTAGCGGAAACCGACGGCGCAGCCTACCTGTCGACGGTGGTGATTCTGCCACCGCGCAACGGCAGGGGGGCGCAGCTGTGACAGAGCGACCGCTGCGCGAGCCAGGGCCACCATTGCACGAGCCGGACCTGCCGCGGACTGCGAAGATGCGGCCGCACGCGCTGCGCACTGGATTCAGCACCGGCGCCTGCTCGGCGGCCGCCGCCAAGGCCGCGGTGGCGGCGCTGGCTGGCACCCGCTTGTCCACAGTGAATATCCCGTTCCCGTCGGGGGATCGGCACGCCTTCACCGTTCACTCGGTGCGTTGTGAGGGTGGCACCGCCACCGCCGTGGTGGTCAAGGACGCCGGCGACGATCCCGACGTCACGCACGGCGCGCACCTGACAGTCACCGTCGCCTGGCGCAGCGACGGCGAGGTCGTCCTGTACGGCGGTGAGGGAGTGGGGGTGGTCACCCAACGTGGATTAGGGTTGCCGGTCGGGCAGCCCGCGATCAATCCGGTACCCCGACAGATGATCACTAATGCGGTGCGGGAGGCATCCGGTGGGCGGGGTGTCGACGTGACGATCAGCGTGCCCGAGGGCGAGCGGATGGCCCGCAAAACCACCAACCGCCGGCTGGGCATCGAGGGCGGGATTTCCATCCTGGGCACCACCGGGATCGTCCGCCCGTTCTCGACTGCATCCTGGCGGGCCTCCGTCGAGCAGGCGGTGGCGGTGATGGCCGCCCAAGACGTCTCAACGCTGGTGTTAGCGACCGGTGGGCGCACTGAACGTGGCGCGATGCGGCTGCTACCGCACCTGCCGGCGGTGGCATTCGTGGAGGTCGGCGACTTCACCGGGGCGGCGCTGCGCCGCGCGGTGGAGCATGGACTGACCGAGGTGGTGTTCGTTGGCATGATCGGCAAGCTGACCAAGCTGGCTTCCGGGATCCTCATGACGCACTACACCCGATCCAAAGTGGACACTGAGCTGCTGGCGGAAATCACCGCCGCGCACGGCGGGAACCCGGACGACATCGCAGAGATCCGCGGCGCCCCCACTGCCCGGCGGGCCTATGAGATCTGGGAGGCCGGCGGGCTGCTGCGAGCCTGCGGGGATGATATCTGCGCACGGGTGGCCGACACGCTGCGCCGGTTCAGCGCCGAGGTCAGGCGCCCGCTGCGCGCGAAGGCGGCGATGGTCGACTTCACCGGGCAGCGGGTGGTGGCCGCGACCGAACCGGGCTGGGTCACATGAGCGTCACCGTCGTCGGGCTGGACGGCGTTGCGCTTCCGCCCGGCGCGGCCGAGGCGCTGGCGGCTGCGCAGGTTGTGGTTGGCGCACCGCACCAGCTCGCCGCCGTGCCGGTGCCCACCGAGGCCACCGTGCTCGGGCCTGCGGAACTCGACGAGTTACCGAGCGCCGCACCCACAGTGGTGTTGGCTAGCGGTGATCCTGGGTTCTTCGGCATCGTGCGGGCGCTGCGCAAGCGCGGGTTGCGACCGGTGGTGCTGCCGGCGCGGTCCAGTGTGGCGCGGGCGTTCGCACTGCTGGGTCGGTCCTGGGATGACGTCGCCGTGGTGTCGGCACACGGTAGATCGCTGCGGTCAGCGCTCAACATCTGCCGGGCGCACCCCGCGGTCGCGGTGCTCACGGGACCGGGATCGGGGGCCGTCGAGATTGTTGCCGGGCTGGTTGGCTGGCACCGTAGCGTCTTAGTCGCCGAGGACCTCGGCGGTCCCAGTGAGCGGGTGCGACGCTTCGACGGCGGGCAGGTCCGCGATCCGCATGTCGTGCTGTGCCTAGCCGACGAGCACGCGGTGCCGCCGCGGGGCTGGATCGCTGGCGGCGAACCGGTTCCCCCCGCAGCCGGTTGGGCGCTGGATGAGGCAGAGTTCTCGCACCGCGATGGGATGATCACTAAGTCGGAGGTCCGGGCGCTGGTCTTGGCGCGGCTAGCCCCTGGGCCCGGCCGGTTGGTGTGGGATCTGGGCGCCGGGTCGGGCTCGGTCGGGGTGGAATGCGCCCGGCTTGGGGCCGCTGTGGTCGCCGTCGAGCGGGATCCGGCGCAGTGTGCCCGGTTGGTGGCCAACGCGGGCGCGCACCGGGTGGACGTCCGGGTGATCGAAGGAGAGGCGCCTGCTGCGCTGGAGGGGTTGCCCGAACCCGACGCGGTGTTCGTTGGCGGGGGAGGGCCGGATGTAGTGCGGGCTGCGGCGAAGGCTTCACCCCGCGTCGTGGTCGCGCTAGCCGCACTGGACCGGGTTGCGCCGTGCCGCTTGGCGTTGCAGGAAGCGGGCCATCAGGTCGACGGCGTTCAGTTGGCGGCGTCCCGGTTCGCGGAGTTGCCCGACGGGTCAGTGCGGTTGTCCGGGACCAACCCGGTGATGCTGCTGTGGGGACGACGTTGAGCCTAGTCGTAGGTCTGGGATCGTCCCGCGGGGTGCGCGCAGCGGCGGTGTGGTCGGCGCTTCGATTGGCCGTGGCCAACCTCAGGGAGATCACTGCGTTCGGCACCATTGACCGGCGCCGCGATGAGCCCGGGTTGCTTGCCGTGATCCGGGAACACGGTGCGCCGCTGCACTGCTACCCGGCGGCTGAGCTCGACGCGGTGGATGTGCCGCATCCCAGTGAACCGGTCCGCGGCTACGTTGGCACCCGCAGCGTCGCTGAGGCCGCCGCGCTGCTCGCGGCCCGGGACCTCGGCGGGGGGTCGCTGATCGTGCCCAAGCTGCGCGGCGAGCATGTCACCATCGCGGTCGCCGCGCTGTCCCCTCTGCGGATCAGCTCGGCGTGCACCGCCTGCGGTGGGTGCCTGCGCACCTGTCCGGAGCGTGCGTTGCGCCCGGCCCCGCATCGCCCGATGATCGTCGCAGCGCGCTGCACCTCCTGCGGTGAGTGCGTGGAGATCTGCCCGACCGACGCGATCACTCTCGAAGTGAACAACGTTAAGTGACTCTGCACGATGCGCTTCCAGTGAGGCCCAACTTCACGGCATCACGGAGGAGGACCTGAGGGGTGCAGTCGAGTGCGCGCGTGGTCCTTACGGCCCGGTGGGACGACGATCCGAACGTAGGCGTCGTGTGCTGATCAACTTGACCGTCCATGGACGACCCGCCACGGTAGTGTGTATTTCGTCTACTAGTAATCTTCGATCTCTAGCTAGGCAAGAAAGGTTGCCCGCTGTGGTTTACGACGGCGTTCTTCGAAGACGACGAACCTATCGAGAAGATCTAGTGGATCCGCCATTGGTCACCGAACTTCGTCACGAGCCCGTACAACGACCGCAGTGCGACACTGCTTTTACACCCTTGATGTCAGACGGCGAGTGCGTCGCGCAGTCAGAGTTCGCGACGTGGACGAAGCGGGCGCATGCCGCTCATAACCCACAAATCAGGCTCGAACTCGTCCTCTGCGACGCAGTCCCAAAACAGATATTACCAACGGCAGGGTGGAGGCCATGACGTCGTCCGATTCAGCCGCTTTGCACGATTGCAAAGCGAAAAACGCTGAGTCGTCGAGTAGTGAACTACTCGCACCTCGTGATCAATTCGCTCTAGCCGAATACAACAACCTGCGAGCGGAAATACTGAAGATGATTGAGCTTCAATCGCAGCTGATTAATCTGACTGTTATCGCATTCGGTGCCGTAGTGTCGGTTGGATTTCAGGCTAGAAGTCCTGCAATCATGGCACTGCGCCCTATTTTGCCCTATTTTAGCGCTGATACTCGGAATCTGCTGGCTTAACCACGCTCATGCGGGGGTTCGGGCAGCTACCTATATTCGAGAAAGGCTTGAGAGATACTTTCTTGGCGGCACCAATGAGGGATGGGAACATTTCGTCCTAGACTACAAGATTCCCCACTCTCGGGTTGGATACTTTGGAGTACGTGCGATCTTCGCCGGAAGTTCAATGTTGGCTGTTCTCGGGGCGGCCTACGTTGGAGCTGACGACTTTGCAAGTGTTGTCGCCATCGCTGTCGGTGATATTACCACCGTAGTAATTATTCTTCTCTTTCTCCTTTACAGTGAGGCAGATACCACCAGGGCACCTCCTACCAGCCATCCTGATCATTGAAGCCGGGGCAGGAACCTCGGGCTACCGCCTCATGCGCATATAGGTACATGCCTGCTGACCAAGTTTGCCTGGCATGCCCCATCGGCTTTCCGCTTAGCCCGTGGAACCATTCATTGAACTCCCACTCAGAATCCTGTCGGCCAATAAAGTTCATTTCAGCAAGGCGATTGAGAGCCTGCCGAGCGTTATCTAGCCGGCCTCTTTTCACAAGCGCGGCAACGTAGAAGCCTCCTAAGAACGGCCATGCACCCCCGTTGTGATACTGGTGGGGTATGTTCAGGTTGAAGAGGCTATAGTACTCTCGCCAGTCCTTTTCTCCCGGTGCTACTACCGGCCAACAAGCCTTGATTGGCCATGGCTGATCAACGCCAGCTGACGAGATGTAGTCCAGGATCCTGTCTGCCTGTGCGTCGCTTGCGACACCAAATAGGATGGCTAGCAGGTTCCCAAAGGTATCCAGACGGTCGCCATAGTCGCGAAACGCTACGTAAGGTAGATAGTATGGACGAGTGCCGAGAACTGTATCGACGAGATTCACGGAGTACAACCATTCTTCTCGATTCGTCTTGACCCAATTTAGATCTCGTACTACTTCTGGTCCTACCCAAAGTAGCTGTTTGATCTTGAAACGAATGTCTTCCGCGCGATTGATGTATTCGGAAGGATCGAATTCGAGGTTAGATGCGATGCGAGCCATGGCGCGATTTGAACCGTACCATAGAATGTTTGGTAGCAACGAATTATAGCGGTTCGCGAAAAGGTCGGCCCAGTCCATCGACTCGTGCACTTCAAGCAGGCCGCACTCGTTAGAATCTTGATACATGAGCCATCGATGAGAATTTTCGAGACTTTCCCAGTTAGTCCGTGCAGCTCGATCATCTCGCCGCACAGAAGATAGTATATAATGGCCTATGATGTACCAAAGGCTAGCATTAACCGCTCCAGCGAATACGGTGTCCTCGATGAGATCAGTCTTGCCATTTAACTCGATTTCTATAATGTTATTCGGAATGCGTCCCAACGGGCTTTGTCGCATTGCCAGTGACCTCAATGATTCTTCGAGAGCATTGCAGATTTCAGCATTTTTGACCACCGCAGCTCCAAGGCCTGCTATCACTGCGTCTCGAGCCCAGATCTGAGGGTAAGCAACACCCGCAGCTCGCAGGCCGGCACGAGTAGCATTTCCCTCGATGATAGAAGTGGCATGTTCACGAGCTGTTGTTAGAAGCCGCCTGTGGCTGGGATTATTTTTTTTCGTGACCATGCGGCGAGTCTACCCAGAGCTCAACGGGTACGCTCGGGTGAGTGGGGCGCAAGGTCACCTCCTAGGTCAACGTGCACTGTCACAGCTTGATCGCGCTCGAGAGCTGCGCCCTTGATGGCCGAATCGGGAGGCACCGGTGATCTGCTTGCGTCGGGACAGTGAATCGAGGCGCCACAAGTTGGCCAATACACATCTGCGACACCGCGGTTGCTTCATGGTGTTTCAGATACTTGCTATCTCTTGGATCGCCCAGTAAGACGAACTAGTCTGCTTTGGAGGGCTCTTCGTACTTCACGCAACGATCGGAGAACGAACACTCTTGTCATCCGTTCCCCTTGGCATCAGGATGCGGTGTCCATGTGGCCCCTCGATGTGCATGCATTGGCGATGGCCGCTGACGTGATCATCGCAATGTCGCTGTGGATGCGCTACCGCAACCACAACTGGATCGCCATCGCGGAGATGGCCACCGCGATGGTTCTGCCATTTGTCGTTCCCTTCGTACTGCTATGGGCGGGTGCGTTGTCCGGCGAAACATTGCTCGTCGCCGGGTACATGCTGATGCTCCCGGTCATGGTCATTGCCAAGCTTCATCGCCGACGTGAGTACACGCAGGAACCACGAGGTCGCCCTCATCGCTGGTTCTTGACCTCAATCTAAGTTGAGGTTTCAGACTGCTCGATGCAAGCTACTCGTCATCGCCGTCACCAGTCACTGCGAGGTCACTATGTCCTTCACCCCCGCTGAACTTGATTACCTGGCCACCCAGAGACTTGGCCGGCTGGCCACTGTTCAGCCGGACGGACGCTTCAGGTTAACCCGGTCTGTTTCCACTACAACACCAGCAGCGGAACGATCGACATCGGCGGCTATAACATGGCGGCCAGCCGGAAGTTCCGCAACGTGGCCGACAATGGCCGCGTCGCGTTCGTCGTCGATGACATCGCCTCGATCCAGCCCTGGCGGGTCCGGTGCCTGGAAATCCGCGGGCACGCCGAGGCGATTGCGACCCCAGCCACCTCCGCGAGCGAACTCGACGGGGCGATCATTCGCATCCATCCCAGGCGGATCATTAGCTTCGGAATCGACGACCCTGACCGCGATCCGCTCCACGCCCCTGTGAGGAAGCGCAACGTCAGCTCGAGACTCCAGCGCTGACCGGAAAGGTGGTGACCCGGGGTGGGGCCGGTGTGCTCGTCGATCAGGGTGGCGCGCCAGCGGCGGGCGGCGGTGCCGAGCTTGTCTCCAATAGGGGACAAGGCAGGTGCATCAAGTGCCCAGCGGGTTGAAGCCAGCGGGCAGCTCCAGCCGGTGTGCGCTCATGAACCCGGTGTCGGCGAGCACCTCCTGGGTGGGCCCGTCGGCGACGATCTGCCCGTGGTCGATCACCAGCGTGCGTGGGCACAGCTCCAGCGCGTAAGGCAGATCGTGAGTGACCAGCAGCGTCGTCATGCCGAGCTGCTTGATCAGATCAGCGAACTCCCGCCGGGCCGCCGGATCGAGGTTGGCGGTGGGTTCATCGAGCACCAGCACCTCGGGATGCATGGCTAGTACCGTGGCCACCGCGGCGCGCCGACGCTCGCCTAAGGACAGCCGGTGTGGTGGGCGGTCGGCGGCATCCGCGAGGCCGACATAGGACAGCGCCTCGGTGACCCGGGCCTGCAGCGCAGCGCCGGACAACCCCAGGTGGGCTGGTCCGAACGCCACGTCGCGTCCCACAGTGGGGGTGAACAGCTGATCATCGGGATCCTGGAAGACCACGCCGACTCGCCTGCGGACCTCGGTCAGCGTGTGCCGCCCCACCTGCACGCCGCTGATGAACACCGACCCAGCCGACGGCGTGAGTACCCCGTTGAGCTGTAGCACCAGCGACGTCTTGCCAGCACCGTTCGGTCCGAGCAGAGCGACCCGCTCACCGGGCTCGACGCGCATGGACACGCCGCACAGCGCCTGCCGGCCGTCCGGGTAGGCGAAGTCGAGATCCCGCACCTCGATTGCGGGGAGGTGGCCGGTCGGCTGAGACCCGATGAACCGGCCCCGGCGGATCGGGATCTGCGGCGCTGCGGCCGGGACCCGGGTGGCCCGCCGGGCCCTGCGGGAGCCGCGGGCCGGACCGTCGCCATGCGGGGTCAGCGAGATCGGCGTGCCCACCTTGGACTCGTACCCGGGCAGCTGGACCCGGTAGACGCACAGGTCGCAGTTCATCCGCACATCGCCGGTCCGCGTCTCCCGGTAGCGCTCCAGCACCAGCCTGGCCAGCCGCGGGTCAGGCCCCAGGTGCCCGGCGCCGCGGATTTCGACCTCGGGGTGCTCCCGCGCCCAGGCGGCCGCCTCGGCGTAGATCCGGTTCAGCAGGACCCCGGGGAACAGGAAAAAGGGGGCGACCACCGCGGTCCCGGCACCGAGCAACCGCAGGCGCTCCAGTGCCTCGGGGACCGACGGGGTAGTGACGGACACGAACCCGGGCTCGATGGTGCCCAACCCGCGCCTATCGGCGAGCAACCGGCTGACCTTCCACAAGTCCGCGCACGCGTCCGGGTCGGTAGACCCTCGCCCAATCAGCGCCACCCCCAGCTTCTCCGGGTTAGTGTCACCAGCCGCGTCCCGGATCCGGTCCGCGGCGATCTCCAGGACGTGAGGCTCGATGCCCAGGTCGCGCGCCAGGGAGAAATGCACTCCCGGGTGCCGAGCCCGGGCCCGGGCCAGTGCGGCGGGACCGTCGTTCTTCAGGTGCCCGGCGGCCAGCAGCACCAGTGGCACACTGACTATCTCGGTGGCGCCGCGGGCGATCAGGTTGTCGATAGCCTCGTCGATGGTTGGCGAGGCCAGCTCGATAAAGCCGAACCCGGTCAGCAGGTCACCTGCGGCGGCGCGGATCGTGGTGGCCAGTGCCCAGAACTCGTCTATTCCGTCGGCGTCCCGGCTGCCGTGACCCACCACAAGCATCGCGCGGGTTGTCATGCCAGTATCGTCCCGATCGCGGCCAGCGCTGGCACGGTCAGCGCGCCGATCCACACCACCCGGGACGCTGCAGCGCCGGTCAGCGCGGTCGGCAGGGCCCCGGTGTACCCGCGGGAGGCCATCGCCAGATACACCCGCTCGCCACGCTCGAAGGAGCGAACGACCAGCGCGCCGAGCCCGTTTGTTACGTCGCGGACCTGCCAGAGCCAGCGCGGGTTGCCGCCCCGGCAGGCCGCAGCGGTGCGCATCCTGGCCAACTCGGCTGCCAGCACCTCGGTGTAGCGCACCATGAACGCTGCGACTGCAGTGAACACCCGCGGCACCCGTAGCCGCTCCAGCCCGGTGATGATATCTGGCAGCGGTGTGGTGGTGGTCAGGATCCCGGTGGCGAGCAGCCCGAGCGTCGCCTTGAGCACGATGGTCGCTGCGGCGTGCAGTCCGGGAACCGACAGACCGAACCCGAGCACCGCCACCTGCGGTGGTCCGCCGAGAACCGGCAGGGCCAGCACGAATAGCACAAAGGGTACTTCCACCAGCAGCCGGCGCAGCAGAGTCCGCGGTGGCAGCTGGGCCAGCGCGGCGATCACGGTGAGCAGCAGCAGATACCACAGGTAGGGCCAGTACGCGCCGGCCGGGGTGGCCGCGACCGCGAGCACGAACAGTGCGGTGGCTGCTACCTTGCACTGCGGCGCCATCCGGTGTACCGGGGTATCGGCGGGGACCAACAGGGGGCCATGAGTTGCACTCATGACGCCACCGCAACGAGGTCAGCGCGCAGCGCGAGCAACCCCCGCACCACCAGCGCTGTGACCATCGCCTCGAACGCTGCGACCAGCGCGTACACCCCGATCGTCGAGACGGCGACGGTGCGCAACGGCACTCCAGCGGCACCGCCTACCGCATACTCCGCGGTGAACAGCACCGCCGCGGTAAGCACCGACACCGCCGCGGCGACTCCAGCGGCCACCGCCGTGCTTGTCGCGCACCTGGGCAACACCCGGCGCAGCCCGAGCAGCACGGGGTAACCCACCGCCGCCGGTACCAGGGCCAGGTTGACCACATTGACGCCGAGGGTGGACAGCCCGCCGTCACCGGCGAACAACGCCTGCACCACGGTGACAACGGTGATCACCACCGGTCCCAGCCACGGCCCGAGCAGCGCCACGGCCAGCGTGCCACCAAGCAGGTGCCCGCTGGTGCCCACTGCCACGGGAATGATCGGAGCCTCCAAGACCAGGAAGAACGCCGCGGCGAGCCCGGCCAGCGGCAGCTGGCGCTCGATAACGTCGAGACGTGCACGGCGCACACACAACCCAAGCCCGGCGACGGCCACCGCGGCACCGGCGATCACGACCGCAGGGGAAACGAAGCCGTCAGGGATGTGCACAGCTCACCTCGCACGCTGTGACATCCAGCCGGGCTACCTCGCCAATCACGACGGTCAGCGGTGCGGGCAGCCGCGCCGACGGCGGCTGTGCCAGGGTGCCGCGGACGGTGCGCTGATGCGGGCGGCTCGCCGCGCTGATCGCAGCGACCGGGGTATCGCCGGGCATCCCGCCCGCCCGCAGCGCGGCGACCACCCGGTACAGCGCCGCCCGCCCCGTAAGTAGCACCACGGTGCCACCTAGGCGGGCCACAGCGTCCCAGTTCACCTCGTCGACGCCGTCGTTGCCGGCGACCACGGTCAGCGTGCGGGACAGTTGCCGGACCATCACCGGGATCCCGGCCGCCGCTGGCGCGGCCACCGCAGCGGATACCCCCGGTACCACGTCGACGTCCACCCCGGCGCTAGCCAGCGCCACTGCCTCCTCACCCCCGCGGGACACCACGAAGGGGTCACCAGCCTTGAGTCGCACCACGCACGCCCTGGTCCTGCCAAGCTCGACGAGCAGCGCATTGATCTCATGCTGCGCCGGAGCTGGGGTGGCGGCCTGCTTGCCGACGCAGTGCCGGGTAGCTGCCGGGGCCAGCGCCAGGATGTCGGCCATCGAAGGGCGGTCGTAGACGACGTGCTCGGCTCGGGCCAGCAGTGCGGCACCGCGCCGGGTGAGCAGCTGCGGGTCACCCGGTCCGGCACCGACCAGATGAACGGTCATGATGCCGCCTCCGCGGGACTAAGTACGTCGGCGGTCATGATGCCGCCTCCGCGGGACTAAGTACGTCGGCGGTCACAGTTGGGCACCAAGTGACCGCGCGGTCACCAGCCACTCGCCAAGCCGGTTGGTGCCCGCAGCACCGACGATCACCACGGTGTGCATCCCGGCCGCGGTGGGGTCCATGGTGGTCAGCGTGGTGAGCTCCACGCGCTCGCCGTCCCGGCCCGCGTTGGTGACCAGCCCCACCGGGGTGTCCCCGGGCCGGTACTCGATGAGGACATTGCGGGCCCGGCCGAGCTGGCACGACCGCCCTCGGGAGCGTGGGTTGTACAGAGCGAGCACCAGGTCGGCCGCGGCCACCGCGCGCAGCCGTGCCTCCACCGCCTCCCAGGGGGCGAGCAGATCGGACAGGGTCAGGCAGGCGAAGTCGCGGGCTAGCGGGGCTCCGAGCAGCGCTGCGGCCGCGACGGCCGCCGTGATGCCGGGCACCACCCGCACCGGCG
>JALZHU010000392.1:643-4033 GCA_030860695.1 Actinomycetota bacterium | reverse complement strand
CCTCAACCATAAACGCATCAAGCGTCGACCAGTTCTGGGTGGCCTGATCAACGAGTACGAACGGGCCGCGTGAAACCGCTGCACACCATAGGCGGGCCGACTTCTGGAACCCCACAGGGTGGCCCGACCACAATCCAGACATCTTGCCGGCGCTGATCACCAGCCCATGCTCGGCCAGCTTGGCCTGCAGCTCGCTGGCCTTCCAGATGCCACGATGAGCAGCGGCCAGGCGCAGATTCCATCTCATATCATCAGCCCGCCTTTCAGCCGCGCGGCGGCGCGCTCTTTCCCGGTGATCCAGGCATCCTCGATATGGGTTTGGCGGACGTGCACATCATTCATTGTTGTCGCTATCCAGGCATGCCCGAGTCATTCGCAGGTGTCGTTCGCCGAAGATCAGCGTGCGGTGGGTGAGCTCGGTTCTGGCGGTGAGCACGAATCTCTCGGCGAAGCAGTTCGCTTGGGGACAGCGCGCGGGGATTTTCACGGCTTGGATAGCCTCGTCCGCCAGCACGGCGTCGAACGATGCCGTGAATTGGCTGGCTCTGTCGTGGACGAGGAACCTGAATTCGTCGGCCCGGTCACCAAGATCCATCAGAAGGTTGCGAGCCTGTTGAGTGGTCCATGGCCCATCTGGGTTTGTGGTCATGCCGAGGATATGAACGTACCGCTGCTGACTTCTAGGGCGAACAGCACATAGATCTGTTTGAGCGTCACGGCGCAGTCCACATGGAAGAAGTCCACGGCCAGCATGGTTGAGGCCTGCGTGCGCAAGAACTACCGCCATGTCGTATCGGTGTGCCGGGATGGTGCTGGCGGTATCTGTCGCTGTTGAAGGATCCTGCGGATCGTCGAAGCGCTGACGCGGTGGCCAAGTTTGAGTAGTTCGCCCTGAATTCTCTTATAGCCCCAGGTTCCGTTCTCCTTGGTCATGCGCTCGATCAGTGCGGTGGTGGCGTCGTCGATGGGTGGGCGCCCGGATCGGTGCGGGTAGCTCCACTTCTTGGCGACCAGGCACCGATGCCAGCGCATGATTGTGCTCGGCGTGACCAGGCGGCGTCCACGGAGCGCTTTCGGCAGCAGTCGGATGAGCGCGGAAAGAATTGCCCGGTCAGCCCAGTCCAGACGGGGCTTTGGGTCGTTCTACGTAGCACGCGACCTCGTGGCGCAGGACGAGCAACTCCACGTCCTTGGCCGCTGATGAACGGGCGAGCAACGACAGCCGGTTGAGAAGCTGGATGAAGATCAGATAGAGCAGGCGCAACGACACGGCGCACAATCCTCCCCAGCGGTGGGCGCCCCATCACCGCAGGTCATGGGCACGGCCGACTTCTGGAACCCGACAGGATGTCAGCTGGTATCGAACATGAGGACAGCCTCGACCTCAGCACCGTCGCTACTTAACGTCAGGCCAAACCCGAGACGTCGCAGCATGCCAAGGGCCGCCTCGTTGCCAGCAGTCGTCTCCGCTCGCACACCCAGGGCGCCGAGCGCGGCTGCTGTTTGTAGCACGTCAGCCATCGCGCGTTGGCCCACCCCTTGGCCACGTACCCGCCGGATCAGCCAGATGCCCGTTTCTAGAATCCCGGGCACCGCTGTCTGCTTGAGCCGAACCGAGCCCACTACCTGGTCGCCAACCAGAATGGCCCACGTGATTTCACGCGCAGGCCCGCTAAGCCCGTCCCGACGATTGCGGTGGAAGTCCTTCAGCCATGCAACCCGGGTGGGTGACCATTCGTCTCCCAGGGTGACCGGGGCAGTCACATCATTGGCAGACGCATCGCTGATGGCCGCGTTGACGAGCCACTCTAGGATCAGCTCATCGACATCGACGAGACTCACCGCAGACCCGTCGGTCGCGCTCACAGCACGAAACTAGCAGCGCGGATGCGGGCAGCCCTCGATGCCCCAACGATCAGTTTGAGCGACGGTTCGACGGCTGCGGCCCATCGAGCGGGAACTGGCTGTGATGTCCGGACGTCCTCTTCTGCCGCTGTCCGTGTGTGGGGCTGGCATCGCATTCCCCGTGTAGACGCGGACGGGTCAACGTGTGGCTTCGAGGGGGCGGGCCCATCTGGCTAGCGGGGATGCTGTGGCAGCAGCTCAGAGGCTATCGGGCAATCGATGGGCTAGGTTTCGGAACGGCTGCCCGCGCTTGCCGTGCATCAGCAGGACATTTTGACCGCGGCCACCAAAGTTGCGGTATGTGCCGCGGGTGCTGATCAGCGACAAGCCGGCTAGCTACGGTGTGGCCCACCGCCGGCTGATACCCAGCGTGGAGCACCGTCGATCGAAGTACCTGAACAACCGGGCCGAGAACTCCCACCAACTTATCCGGCAGCGAGAACGCGCGATGAAACGATTCCACTCGGCCGGTGGCACCCAACGCTTCCCATGGTGCTGTGACACGCTGTCCTAAATTCCGATCGTTCGACGTGTATGCGAATCTCCTCAGCCGCATCGATGTCAGCCCACCAGCTGTCGCCCGAACCCGATGAACGTGATCACGGCAACAGTGGCTGGGGTGTCTCGGTGCCGGTGTGACGGCGTCGCTGACCACGAATATGGTCGATTCCCGCCCAAGCCTGACGCCTACAGGTAGGGGTCGGCGTCATGCGCCGGAGTGGTTGGCGGCTCGACGCCAAGATGACCGAAGGACCACCCGGAAATCTCTGCGAGCCGTCCTCGCCAGTGCATCCCCGCAGCAGGCAGCGGACTGACGCCAGCAGCCACTATCCGGGCCTGGGTCAGGTGGATGTAGACGGTCTGATCCTGCTGGGCCACAAGACGCTGGTAGCGGTCCGGGAGACCCTTGGTCGCCTCTCGCGCAGCCCGACGCTCGGCGTGGTCCCTCGCCACTGACTCGGCAGCACCCTTAAACAGCCTGGCCCAACCACCGTGCTCGTCGTCGATGGATCCTCCAACGTGCACGACGAACGCGGCACGGGTGGAGTGCTCAACCTCATGAAACCACTGCCAGGCGGGGATGATCGTTCCGCTGATGACCAGGCCACCCAGCGTGAGCACGACACCGGGGCCGCCGTCCTGAGGCTCGGTGAGAGCGTCGATCGCCCCGACCACAGCTTGCAGCGCTTGGTCAATCTGCGGCACGCACCTGCCCATGCCAAGATTGTCCACCATCACGGCGGGTATAACACAGCTTGTTGGCACCATTCCGCTGCAGGATCGCCTAGCATCGTCGCCCAAGCGGATGCCAGGCCAGCCCTCCTTCCATTACCCAGGATGGTGAAGGTTCGTCCGCTCGGACCGCCGTTGCTGCTACCAAGGAGGTGTACCGACCTATCGCCGCCCGTTCGAGATGCCCCTCCACAGCGGCTCTGCCAGCACCAACGGGGTGCACAAAGGGGCCCGGCCGAATGGCCGGGCCGC
>JALZHU010000392.1:0-633 GCA_030860695.1 Actinomycetota bacterium | reverse complement strand
CGCCGCTCTAGAGGGAATGAACCTGTCTTGATTCCGATGTATGCCTAATGTCGCGGCGATCACCTCCATCTAGACCGTTCCTCAACCTCCTGTGTTCTTTGTGCACGTTCCCTTGCGCTGCCCCGTGCGAGCGCTTCTGGACTGTCCACCGTTGTTATCGGCGCATTTTGTATCACCCGGATCCAGCACCGTCAACCCCTGCCCCATTGCCACCGTTTGCCACGCTTTCCCAGGCCACTACGCACACCAGAGCCCCGACTAGTTCTCAGGCCTGAGAGCCTCCGCGCCGGGCTCGGCGTCACCAACGGGCTCCCGAACACCGGAATGCCGCCGCAGCCCAAGTTGGCCCGGGGACCCAACGCCGCCACCTACCCCGCCGAACACCTCAATGGCATCGGCTCACCAGCTAGCCTGCCCCTCTGGGTCGCCTCGGAACCGGGTGGGCCGGGGCCGCCGATGATGGCCGTGCACGAGTGGGGATGGCGTGCACCGGCAACAGTGGCCGGCCTAAGAGCCTGTTGGCAAATGGTCACGCTGCTTGTTGATCGGGCGCAGAGGCTATGGTGCGGGGGCTTCCCCATCGGGGATGGGGTGGTGCGCCGGAGGTTGCCCGGGCCAGTTTCCGGGTCATGA